>VSPW01000110.1 GCA_009775535.1 Muribaculaceae bacterium | reverse complement strand
ACCCTCATCTACAAGCACATATATAATACGTGCATCACCATGCACAATCTCCACATCGGGGCAAAGTTCCGGCAAACGGCGGCAAACATCTATGTCTGCCTCAATTATCTTCATCTTGAATTTATCGGCCGCCATGCGGGCAAGACGTATAGCAATCTTTCCCCCTCCCATTATCATGACCCGGCGTATCTTGTATTCTTTCTTTCCACAAAGCGACACAAGTTCATCAACATAATCACGCGTAGTCGTAAAATACAATATATCACCAACCATCATACGGTCGTCACCACGTGGGATTATAATCTCATGGTTACGTCTTATGGCCGACACATGGAAATTATGCTGACTTGATGCGAACTCTTTAAGCTGCATACCGGCAAGCGGTGCATTCGCACGCAATTTAACACCGACAACAATTATCTCGCCATCATGAAGCTCAAACCAATTACGCACCCAAGACCTGTTAAGGGCCGATATTATCTCCTGAGCAGCGACATATTCCGGATATATGAGCGAATCAACCCCCATTTCCTTAATCAGGGCAGCATTACGCGGATCCATGTAATCATAGGAATCAATCCGCCCTACCGTCCTTTTCGCTCCGAGCCGTTTTGCAATGGAACAAGCTGTGACATTGTCCGTCTCATATGGGGTCACCGCTATAAAAAGATCACACGTACCAACGCCCGCTTCGCGCAGGGTCTTGAAGGTTGTGGGGCTGCCTGCCATTGTCATAAGATTGTAATTGGCATCCAGAATATCAATTTTCGCTGAATTCTGGTCTATGACAAGAATATCCTGCTCTTCATTTGAAAGCAGTTTGGCAAGATGCGAGCCGACATCTCCAGCACCGACTATTATAATCTTCATTATTTTCAAGATTTTACGACAGAACGGATGACATCTGCAATTGATGCGGCATCCATCCCACACATTTTATATAACTGCGGGACAGTCCCCTGGGGGATAAACCGGTCCGGAATCCCAATACGGGACACCCGCCTCTCAAGTCCATTGTCAGAAAGCCATTCAATTACAGCAGATCCGAGCCCACCATTCACAGTGCCATCCTCAACAGTTATTATCGGACAATCCATGGAGGCCACAGACTTAAGTAAACCGTTGTCTATCGGCTTTAGGAATATCATATCGTAATGGGCCACAGATATGCCATCGGCATTGACCGCCTTTATCGCCTTAGAAACCTCCGAGGCGATCGGGCCAATCGAAATAACCGCTACGTCCGAACCTTCCGTCAAACATTCCCCCTTACCTACAGCAATAGGCTCAAGCGGACACTCCCATTGACGCATATGGCCAGAACCACGAGGATACCTTATGGCCATAGGTCCGTGTGTGCCCTGTGCGGCAGTCGCCATAAGACGCCGCAATGAATGTTCATCGCGCGGAGACGCAATAGTGAGGTTCGGGACTGGCCTCAAATATGCCAGGTCGAATGCACCATGATGGGTTACCCCGTCTTCCCCGACCAGCCCTGCACGGTCGATACATATGGTGACAGGCAAACCTTGAATTGCCACATCGTGTATAATCTGGTCGAATCCCCTTTGCAGGAAACTGGAATATATGACACAGAAAGGCAACATACCGTCCTTAGCCAATCCGCCGGCAAACGTGACTGCATGACCTTCTGAAATTCCAACATCAAACACCCTGTCCGGCAATTGCTCCTGCATCACTGACATCGACGTACCTGACGGCATGGCTGCTGTAATGCCAACAATCCGGCTGTCACGGCGTGCAAGCTCCAACAATGTCCGGCCAAAAACATCCTGATATTTTAGACATCCGGTTGATTCTTGCACTTCACGCTCCCCTGTAACAGGATTGAATCGTCCTGGAGCATGCCATATAGCCGGATTATCTTCGGCAGGCTTGAATCCACGTCCTTTCACAGTACGTACATGAAGGATACGAGGACCTTCCAGATTCTTTATTTCATTCAGTACATGAACCAGACGGCACACATCATGTCCGTCAAATGGACCAAAGTACCTTATATTAAGCCCTTCAAAAATATTCTGATTACGGGAAAGCAATGATTTCAGGCTATTATTGAACCTAATTATAGGACCACGCTGACGGTCGGTGACCATATGCCACCGTTTCAGGGTCTGGAATGTCTTGTAGCGGAAATTATTATAACCCTTAGATGCTGTAAGGTGTGCCAGGTACGTATTCAGAGAACCGACATTACGGTCGATTGACATGTCATTGTCGTTCAGAATTATCAAAAGGTTGTTACGGCTGTTGGCTGCATTGTTTATGCCTTCAAACGCCAGCCCGCCACTTATCGAGGCATCACCTATCACCGCCACGACATTACGCCGTGGTGACTCTGCCTTAAGTTCAGAAGCGATAGCCATTCCAAGGGCGGCAGAGATTGAATTTGAGGCATGTCCGGCCGTGAAGGTATCATATTCGCTTTCCTCAGGATTCGGGAAGCCACTCAATCCACCCAACTTGCGGTTCGTGGCAAAACTATCCCTACGTCCCGTAAGGAGCTTATGGCCGTATGCCTGATGGCCAACGTCCCATACAAGACGGTCGTAAGGCGTGTCAAAAACATAGTGTAACGCCCCAGTAAGCTCTACAGCCCCCATGCTGGAAGCGAAATGCCCGGGGTTTGATGAAAGAGCCTCTATAAGGAACTGCCGGATTTCACCACATAACTGCGGCAATTGCCCTACCGGCAATTCACGCAATTGTGCGGGCGTATCAATATTGCCCAGCAAAGTATAACGGTTATCTTTATCTGCGTTTGTCATTCTTGACATATTTCTTATACATAGGCACAAACACCACTACTCCCGATGCGGCAATCACAAATATCGTATATAAGGTAATCTGCTCCGTGCGTACAAGCAACATGGCACAGACAACTGCCCACAACAGACCTATTACGATAAAACGGGCTATTACTGAAGCTTTCATCAATGTGGTGTATGGTATATGTTTTCAAAATCAAAATGTAAACGCAAATTTAGCAATAATCGGTGAGATTTCTACAAATAACCGATAATTTATAAAAAAGGCCGTACACGGAAATGTACGGCCTTTTTTATTACGGCGTTGATATTATCTGACTGCGATGACTTCAATCTCGACAAGCACCTGTTTCGGCAACTCACGTACGGCGACAGCTGACCTAGCCGGATATGGTGCAGTAAAATTAGCGGCATATACCTCGTTCATCGGGCCAAAAAGGCTCATATCTGCCAGGAATACAGTGGTCTTTACGACATTATCGACAGTAAGGCCTGCCTCTGCAAGAATTGCCTTAACGTTGGCTATTGCCTGTTCTGTCTGGGCCGTAATGCCTTCCGGAATTTCTCCGGTAGCAGGGTTAATGGGTATCTGACCTGAAGCAAATACCATTGAACCTGTGTCGATTGCCTGGCTGTAAGGGCCAATAGCCCCGGGAGCGGCGTTAGTTGCGATAACTTTTTTCATTGTTTCTATTTCTATAATATGTTAAATTTCTGATAATCTTTAATTTCTTTCCTGCGATGGCCTATTTTGTACCGCCTTACGGCCGGACGCATCAATCAAATCCAATTGTATATCCTCAAGCTTCAAATCATGCACCGATGCAATCACGCTTCGGTTTATCTGGTCGACAACGGATTCAACACCTTTGAATCGCATGTGGAAACGAGGGACGAAACCGGAAGATCCTATTGAGCCCAATGCAGACCTAACATAGCTGACAGTCAGACCTCCGGTAGGTTGAGCCGGCTGGAATCCTATTATTTCAGCCTCCTTGTCAATGATGACCTGCGACAGCACATGCGCCTCAACCAGCCGGTCAGTAATCTGTGTAACCAAACGTATCGGTATCTCATAATCAGTAACAATAGATAGTACGGTAGGCGGAGGCATCTTACGGACATAGCATTGGGTGACCACCGCAGCTATCGCCAGAGTTATCTTCTCCCTATAATCTTCTGATATATTATGTATATCATTATCAAAACTGAACTGGAATATACTCTGCGATGAATAGCACAAGACTGCTCCTGAAATTGTCACCAGCCATGCCAACTGACACCAAACCAACAATAACGGCAAAAATGAAAAGCTCCCATAAATGGCGTTGTATCTTGCCACATACATCTGTCCTGAGACAAAAAGCCATTGCAATAGAAGGAATCCTGTACCCGAAATCACACCAGCAACGCATGCATTTTTAAACTTGACACGCGTATTCGGGATAAGCATATATACGGCGGTAAAGAACATCCATGTCAACGCGCATGAACCAATCTCAACTATTACCGACACTAAGGGCGAAAGGAACTGGAAATGCAAGAATGTCTGCAAGGTATTGGTCATAAGAATCTGTAGACCGCTGGCGCACACCATCAACACAGGCAGAATCAGCATCATCGCTGTGTAATCGGTTATCTTACGCCACATCGAGCGGCCCTGACGCACACCCCATATATTATTAAATATATCTTCAATATTGCTTATCAAAGATATTATAGTCCACAGCAATACAACCAGGCCAATGCCCACAAAAAGACCTTCAGATGCCGTAGACAGATATTTGTCGACAAAACCCAAAGCCTGCTCTATGACATCATGCTGCGCCGGGAATATCCTAAACAGTTGGCCCTGCATCAAAGACTGGAAACCGAAACCACGCCCTATCGCAAAAAGCAACGCCAAGGCAGGAACAAGAGCCAAAAGGGTACGGTATGTCATTGCACATGACTGAGACTGCAGATCCCCATTCAAAAAAGAACGTACAGACAGGTTTACAGTCTTAAGGAGGTTAACACCCATGCTCTGTCTGGTGTCACTCCACACCCCAACAGAGGCATACATCCACCAGCCCATGACTTTACGCACCATGCGCTTTATATAAGATACATCCTTCCCTATACGGGAATCGGCATCAGAACCACGGGTCGGCTTGTTGACGTTCATTTGTTGGTCCATATGACTTGTATGGTTGCAAAGTTACACATTTCATCGATACATAAGAGTATCCTACATACCTTTTTTCAACAAAGCGGGCTAAACTTTGGTTGAGATGAAATGCACAAAAAAATCCGGGACGGCACCACGGTATCCAACCCGCATGCCATCCCGGTATAAATTGCCTAAAAGGTATTATTGAGCTAAACGCCTAATCATATTATACCTTGTCCCATCATGGCGTCTGCAACCTTCATGAAGCCAGCAATATTTGCACCCTTCATGTAGTTGATGTATCCGTCGGGTTCAGTACCATATGCCACACACTGTTCATGGATGCTTGACATTATATAATGCAGTTTTGCATCCACTTCAGCAGCACTCCACTGGAGATGCTCTGCATCCTGGCTCATTTCAAGTCCGGATGTAGCCACCCCTCCGGCATTGACCGCCTTTCCTGGTGCATATGTTATCTTGGCATTGATTATAGTGTCAATCGCCTCAGGAGTACATCCCATATTAGAGACTTCTGCCACCAGCTGCACGCCATTGTCGACAAGCTGGCGGGCATCTTCACCGTTCAGTTCATTCTGTGTTGCACAAGGCAGAGCAATATCCACTTTCTGTTCCCATGGCTTCTTGCCGGCATGGAATACCGATCCAGGGAATCTGTCTGCATATGGAGCAACAATATCATTGCCACTTGCACGAAGCTCAAGCATATAATCTATTTTTTCGCCATTAAGCCCATCTGCATCATATATATATCCGTCAGGACCAGAAATTGTCACAACCTTTGCTCCAAGCTCAGTAGCCTTAAGGGCCGCGCCCCATGCGACATTTCCAAATCCGGATATTGCAATTGTCTTACCTTTTATATCGTCTTTCTTCGCGTCCAGGATGCTCTGCACAAAATAAAGCGCACCGAAACCAGTAGCCTCAGGACGGATACGTGAACCGCCGAAGCTCAATCCTTTTCCTGTAAATGTTCCCGTACACTCATTGGTGAGTTTCTTATACATTCCATACATGTATCCGACCTCACGTCCACCTACACCAATATCTCCGGCCGGCACATCCTGATCAGGTCCTAGATTCTTCCATAATTCAAGGATAAATGCCTGGCAGAAGCGCATGATCTCACGGTCGCTTTTTCCTCGTGGAGAGAAATCGCTGCCACCCTTCGCACCTCCCATAGGAAGTGTAGTAAGCGCATTCTTGAAAGTCTGCTCAAATCCTAGGAATTTCAGGATTGAGAGGTTTACAGATGCATGGAAGCGTATACCGCCTTTGTACGGGCCGATTGCATTATTGAACTGCACGCGATAACCGATATTGTTCTGCACCTCACCGTTGTCATCGATCCATGTTACACGGAATGTGAAAATACGGTCAGGCTCGACCATACGCTCAATGATCTTGTTACGCTCAAACTCAGGATGCTGGTTATAAACAGGCTCAACACACATGAGCACTTCTCGGACAGCTTGAAGGTATTCCTTTTCGCCCGGGTGTTTGGCCTCAAGGCCATTCATGATACTATTAATGTCCATCTTTTATAAAAAATAGGTTCATTAAATTGGATTAGATAGATTAACATGGCAAATATACACAATAAAATCAATCCACCATGCCGATTTAGGCCATTTTTTACACTATAATAT
>VSPW01000011.1 GCA_009775535.1 Muribaculaceae bacterium | reverse complement strand
TCTCTTTCAACACCCTGATTGAGGGTTTGTTATGCCTAATAACATTATTTCGCACTAAAATTTAGACAATCTCTTAGAAAGTCGGACTCGCTATATGAAGAACAGGTACACAATACAGCCTTCAATTCCTCTTTAGATTTTATATTCTGCAAAAAATCATGTAACAATCCGGTTTCAATATATTGCCGTTTGATTGCTACTGACACATCACCCAATGTCAACAGTTCTATGGCACTGTACAATGACGTCTTGCCGCTGCCATTCGCGCCCAATATAACCATAGAAATCGGATTTATCGTATCTTTTGCATTATACTTTCCCAACGTAAGTCCATAATAATCGTCTTCATTAATAGCATCAAAGCCACGGAACGCCCTTAATGCCATAAACAAGAATCTATAATCACCTAGATTAGATTTATATCCATATTCCAGTGAGGCATATTGAGGGGTAAGTTTTTCAACGTTCTTAATATCATTAAAAACGCCAGAATCAACCTGGCCACCATTTTTAATACGGTCTACTTCCTCACAAAGCTTCTTTGTAATAGCATTCGACTTTATGTCATCGGGGAGGGTCGCTAACGCTTTTTTGAAAAATAAATCCATACAAACTAATATTTAACCTAATCCCGACTTCAGTGGACACGTCAAAAAGGGAGGCCTTGCAACAAACTATCAGTTATGCTATTATCTCGGATGACATAATCACCCTCCAGATTCATTGACAATGGTTTCAAAACCGGAATATTCACCAGGAAAACCCATAACATCCTTTCCGTGCCACGTTCACGGTCAGATTCCATAAGCCAGTTATAATTTTCTGCTACAGCAGCAAAACGGTCCAACTGCAACATGTCCGGACGGCCTTCATTTTTCTTTATTATATTGGGGAATACAACATTTACAAAATCTTCAAATGTAATTGCCCCTTTATTTTTGTATTCCTGACATTCCTTTATTTCCTGCAAACATACGCGGGCCAATTTGATATATGTATCTTCGTTCTCACCGGCCCGGAAATATCTCCTCCAATATGTACGTCCATATTCATCTACAGACGGTTCATATTTGGGCACGACTATACCCATATCTATTTTCTCATCAATCCATTTATAGATACGCAGTTCCAATTCGCCCTTCTTCGGGAAAAAGAATTTTGGCCGAAGCTTCTCAAGCAATGATTCATATGATTCACCGAACTTAAAACGTTCAATCATTGAGGGATTCTCTCCTTCCTCACGTTTATTAAAAAGGCCAATATTATAATGCAGGTTGGTAAATATAAGCGACAACGCTTCCCGTACATCATTGCTGTAATCTAACTGCGACACAACGGCCTTATCATATAACTCCTTGAACCGCATAGGAATCAAAGCATCCTTACATACAGAAACAGTCTCCGAATTATCGAATCCTGTAGGAACTCCAGAATCATATATCCCCTTAAGCTTTTCCCTTATGCCCTGTGCAAGATCAGGTCCAACCAGATAGCAAATATCCTGTACATTCAATCCTACCTCCACATTACCGAACAGTTCAGACAACAAGCCTTTCATTCCGGAAACACATGCAAAAGAAGAGAGATAGTTTGCCCACACTACCTTGCTTAGCTGCGCAGATGCACGATATCCTTCCTCCAAAATCTGTGTGAGCACTTCACTACCGGCATCCACTGGCTCTGCAACAGGACGGTCTATTGCTTCAATTACATCAGTCCAGCAGTCCTTAAGTAATGTATCTACAAACAGCTTAGACTCTTTCAGCAAGCTATTTTCCCATATTATATTAGGCGCATAACAAGCCACACTCGCCTCCCGCTCGCCTACATAGATACGTAGTTTAGTAAAATCATTATTCTTCTTATACGGATTGCGCTCTTTTAGGCATATGGATATATTATAAATCTCTCTACTACCAGCAAAATCCAGGCCTTCCGGTATACGGTGCTCTACGTCATACACATCAAAGCCCCTTTCCTCTGTAAATATACTTTTGACCTTTTCCAGAAAACCAGCCCAGTTTCCCATTATTTCCCCGCCATCAACTGGTATAGACAATATTGTGTATTCCAAGTCTATTGGCTTAAGTAACGATAATATTTTGTATGAATTATCAGTTGTAAATTTAGGGACTTCAGAATCGATCAATTCCTCACAATTCTCCAGATTTCCGTATAGGAAAGGTTTTAGTCTCTGCTTCCTTTTCAGGGACAATATCGATGGCCTTATTCCAGTGGTTATGAATATATTTTCAGCTGTTGCCTCCGCAGATGTACCATATACTATAAAATCATCCAACACAAGGACCGATACCTTCTCCTTCACATCCTTTATATTCTTAAGATAGGATGATACCGCATGTTCTGTTATAAGCTCTACATCACTACCGCCATCTTCTTTTTCTGAAAACAGCGATGACATGATAGAAGAACGCCCCTTATCCTTTGTTCCATAAAATTCCATCAAACGAGGCATTTTTCTTGCCAATGCCACTATGACAGGCTTTTTATGCTCGCTCTTTGCAGTTAATATGAATTTAGACAACAAGTGCTCCCATATCTTGGATACAGACGCTTGCTGCGATGAGTTTATGTCGGATTCTGACATACTATCAATCGGTATGTAATCTCATGGGCTTTAAGTCCATGAATGAATGTAAGTTAGATAATTATATTATTAGGTCTGCAAATGTACGGATTTTTTTTTAATTGGAGTTCAACGACGCAAGATTTTTTCACATTAAAGTCTCCATTATTTTCTGCGTGGATCTTTCAATCAAGTGTCTGGATTCCGCCTCCGTTTACAAATAGGGTCTGACCACTTACCCATACTGAAACCGGAGATGCGAAATACAAGACCGCTCCAGCTATGTCCGAGACTTCACCAAGACGACGGATTGGTGTGTGGGCGAGCATATGCTGTTCGATTTCAGGGGTTAGGACTCCTGCCAATGCATGGGTACGGATAGCACCAGGCCCTATACAATTGATCCTTACTCCATATTGTCCAAAATCATATGCGAGGTTTGCCGACATATGGTTCAATGCAGCCTTCGATGATGCGTATATGCCCATTGCCGGGTCTTTGTTCACACTGCTCATCGATGAGATATTGACAATACTGCCATATCCTGATGCGGCCATATATGGAACTGCCAACTGGCATAGACGCCATGGCGCAATAACGTTCATGCGGTATACCCTTTCAACATATTCACGGTCTATCTTAAACGGGTCTTCCCGACCTGCACCACCCATACCGGCATTATTTACCAGAATATTTATAGTACCGTATGTACTTACCGCAGTATCCACCAACGATACCAAGTCTTCATCCGAAAGCACATCGCAACGAACCGCCGACGCGATACCACCACGGGACTGTATTTCTGACACCACGGAATTAGCCTTT
The DNA here is from genome assembly GCA_009775535.1 of Muribaculaceae bacterium. Taxonomy (GTDB): domain Bacteria; phylum Bacteroidota; class Bacteroidia; order Bacteroidales; family Muribaculaceae; genus CAG-873. The sequence goes on along the minus strand of VSPW01000011.1, from coordinate 17,774 downwards.
TCAAATGTCCGGTTGCTGACAACGACAGAAGCCCCCGCCGAAGCCAATATCTCACATACCCCTTTTCCTATACCGTCACCACCACCCGTCACCACCGCCACTTTACCTGTCAAATCAAATAGTCGATCAATATCCATACCTATAATCATAATCTGTTACTATATGTAAGTATAACAACAACATTGCTTATTATGTTAACTCAAAAAATGCCGCGGTATCCCTAAATTGGGGACACCGCGGCATCAATACAATATTTATAAAACTCAAATGGTCTTTGTCACAGGCCAAGCAAAGGCCCTAAGCCCCAGCTTGGGCCTATCTAGATCGATCTCTTGCAGACGCGACAATATCGCATCTACACGGTGGTCTTCCACTATTGTCATGATAGCCGAAGCCATCGATGGCCATGCATGTGAGCCGTAATGCGGTTCGCCATCGCGAGAACCGCGTCCTTGCACCTGTCCCCAGGCTGTGAACCCCCTACAATTATTGCGTTCCAACACATCAATTATGCGCTCATAGTGAGCCTGGTCGAAAGTTATGAATATTGAAGTCATTTTCCAATTACAGATTTTTGGTTATTGCTTTTCTTCTTTGGCTTTTAGCGCAGCGTGTATCTTGCGACGCTGTCTCTTCACCCCAGTAGATGCAAATATGCAGTACATCACAGGGACAAACAATAGCGTAAGAATCGTTGAGAACGTAAGGCCGCCAATAACGGCAACGCCCATCGGCCTCCACATTTCAGAGCCCTGGCCTGTACCTATTGCCATAGGCACCATACCCAGGATAGTGGTCAGTGTGGTCATCACAACAGGACGTAGACGGGACTTTCCGCCAAGCACTACCGATGACCGTATTGACATGCCACGCTCTCGGTTAAGGGAGATATAGTCAATGAGCACGATACCGTTCTTTACAACTATACCAATTAGCATTATGGCGCCAATCATTGACATAACGTTAAGCGTGTGTCCTGTAATGAACAGTATTATGAACACACCTGAGAATGCGAACAGCAAAGATGACATGATAATACCCGGATATGTGTAGCTCTCAAACTGTGCAGCCATCACAATATATACCAGAATAATAATCAGCACTGCCAATGTCAGTAGATCGCCAAACGAATCCTGCTGGTCTTCATAGCTACCTGACAATTCAATGGAAATCCCCTGTGGTATATCCATTTTGTCAATGCCGGCCTGTGAGGCGGCAACGACCTCACTCATCGGTACGCCCTGGACAATGGTAGAAACAGTGATTATGCGCTCACGGTCCTTTCGCTCGATTGTAGGCGGATTGAAGCGCTCCACAACGCGGCCCACATCCCTTATACGCACGGCATTCCCAGCGGAACTATAGATAAGTATATTCTCAATATCCTCTATCGAGGTACGGCTTTCCGGAGCATACATCACCTTTATGTCGTATTCCTCACCATCCTCACGGAAATAGGATGCAGTAGAACCGTTTATACGGTTTCTGAGGTAATTTGCCGCAGTGGTAAGGTTCAATCCATATATGGCAAGTTTTTCACGATCGAAATCCACCTGATATTCAGGCTGGTAGTCAGAACGTGAGATCATTACGTCGGCTGTGCCTTCAATTCCTTCAAGTACACGCTTAAGTTGCTGAGCGACAGAATCGGTAGCAGCAAAATCATAACCGTATATCTCGTAATCGATAGATGCCTGTCCGCTCATACTTCCGCCACGCATACCACCCACATTTACCTGTGCCTTCTTGAATTCAGGATAGCGCTTAAGATCGTTACGCATTGACTGCGCAATATCGGTAATGCCGCGTTCGCGTTCACCAGGGTCCGTAAGGCGTATATTCATCGATACTATATGCGTACCATTATCGTTAAGCGAGGCAAACGTATTGTCGCTTGAGGCCTGGCCTGTAGTATAGTTGATGACCTTAATTTCCGGATATTTTCCCCGCCATTCTTCAACAAGACGCGATGTGGCCTCTTGCGACACCTCTACACGTGTACCGATCGGCATTTCCAAGGATACACCAAGACGTGCATCATCTGATGTCGGGAAAAACTCTGATCCGACATGCTTGACAAGCATCAGCGAGCCCACAAATATACCGACACATATTATAACTGTGACAATTTTATGGGAAACGACAAGCTGCAACAACTTTGCATATCCATTGTCGAAAGAATCAAGGGCACGCTGTATCGGTGTATACAAAGTGTTATATATCCGTCCATGCTTTACATTCCGGCGCAAAAGCAATGAGCAAAGCATAGGTGTAAGCGAAAGTGCACATACTGTAGAAATTATCATCATTATGGTTACCATCCATCCAAGCTGCTGGAACAGTACACCTGTCATACCGGTCACAAGTGTCAGCGGGAAGAACACCGCAATAAGTGTAAGTGTCGATGCGATAACAGATACAGCAACCTCATTTGTCCCGTGTATTGCCGCCTGCTTCGGATCACTGCCACGTTCAATATGCGTGGTGACATTTTCAAGTACGACTATCGCATCATCGACCACCATACCGATCGATATGGACAGTGCCGAAAGGGAAACGATATTCAGGGTATTGCCAGTCATTGCAAGGTATATGAACGATGCGATGAGCGAAATAGGGATTGTGATTGCCACAATCATGGTAGCACGCCACCTTCCAAGGAACACAAACACCACAATGACTACAAACAGGAGGGCATACAGTATTGTCTCGACAAGAGATGCAATCGTATTGCGGATATTATCCGAAGTATCTACAATGACACCTAATTTCACATCCGAAGGCAAACGTTTCTGAAGCGAAGGCAACATCTCCATAACCTTATTGGATATTTCTACGGAATTCGCGCCTGATTGCTTCTGTATCACGATCATCGCACCTTTAACCCCATTGTTGTACGTCTGCTGGGCACGTTCTTCAAGAGAGTCATCAATACGGGCGACATCACTAAGATAGATGTTACGTCCCTGATAAGAGCCCACTACTATATTCCTCATCTGATCTGATGACGAAAACTCGCCCTGCACACGCAGTGAATATGTCTCAGTTCCTATATCAAACGAACCTCCAGGCACATTCCTGTTCTCGGCTGCCACAATGGATGAAATCTGCTCTATTGTGAGATGGTATGCCTCCAGGCGTGTAGGGTCAACATATATATGTATTTCACGCTTCGGTGCACCCGAGATTGAAACAGAACCGACACCGTCCACCCTCGCCAGAGGATTGGCCACGGCATCATCAAGTATCTTATACAGACCAGGCATACTTTCATCTGCCTGAACCGACAGAAGCACAATTGGAATCATGTCGGTACTGAACTTAAAGATTATAGGAGTCTCAGCATCATCAGGGAGCATAGAGCTCACCATATCTAGCTTGTCCCGCACGTCGTTGGTAAGCACGTCTATATCCTTACCATATTCAAACTCGAGTGTTATCACGGAGATATTTTCGCGGGATTTTGATGTTATGTGCTTAAGGTTCTCGACAGCATTGAGAGTGTTCTCGAGCGGACGTGTAACATTCTGCTCTATATCCTGCGCAGACGCACCCTGATAGGTGGTCATAACCATAATGGTATTTGTATCTATATCTGGATAAAGGTCAATAGGTAGCTTCGACAGGGAGAAGATACCCATTATAGCCACCGCTATAAAACACAGGGTGGTCATGATAGGACGCTTTACCGCACTTGAATATATGCTCATTTATCTATTATATATATCAGTTTCCGTTTCTTATGTTGATCACATGCCGTATCACTCTGCGCGGTTTACTATCTGAACAGCCACACCGTCAGCCAATCTTGACTGTCCGGCAACAACTACAGTGTCGCCGTTTTCCACCCCAGACAGCAGTTCATAGGAATCGCCCATACGCTGTCCAAGCTCAACCTTATTGTAAGCTACTTTCCCGTTGCTGTATACATATACATACCTATTGCCTGAGCCTGTCTGCTTCACAATCGCACGGTCTGGCACAACAACGTTTTCCTGAGTGCCCAGGCTGATTTCAACCCTGCCAAACATTCCAGGACGAATCCTTTCCCCAGGGTTATTTATATCCACTTCTGCCTTGAATGTGCGCGTGGAGGTGTCGACAGTCGGATATATGCGCGATACCTTTGCTGTAAAGACTTCTCCTGGATAGGCATCGAATGTAACCTTTACAGGCATGCCTACTTTCACCAAAGACATATCGTTCTCCGTAACATTAATCATGGCCTTTACTATTGGCGAAAGCTGGCCCACCGTGAGGATAGGCTGCGATCCGCTCATATCTCCCGGATCATAGTTCCTGGCAGTAACCACTCCGTTGATCGGAGATGTCAGCACCGTATTTTCCATCATATTGTCATACTGTGTCCGCGCGGCATCGAGTTCTGTCTTCAACTGATCCACACTCTGCTGTGTGCCTGCACCGATTTCCAACAACTGGACAGCTCTGTTATATTCACGTTCAGCATTGTCCAGACGTACCTTAAGCTGGTCGATATTCGCGCGGTCAAGCAACACAAGCACCTGTCCACGGCGTACGCGGTCGCCAACCTCTACTTTTATCTCCTTTATACGGTTCATAGCCGATGGCGATATATTATTGGTATTATCTGCCTCTATATTTGACGTATAGACTTTAATCTGGTCCACTTGCTGTGAGTGAGCGTTGCTTACTTCCACTTGTGGAAGCTCATCTTTTTGATGATTCAAATCTTTATTTTCATCTTTTCCTCCACAAGAAGCCAAAGACATGGCAAATGCAATCGATACGGTTATGGTGCTTAGTGATTTCATGTTAAATTATGGTGATGAGTGTTATTTTTTTAACGGTTCAATACTGATGTATCTGTATATTTTTCAATCGGAGCATTTCCAAGAAGCAATTCAAGCGATGAATTTGCCACAAGATAATTATATATCGACTGATAGTAAGCCAACCTGGCTTGGGTTAGAGCTAGTTCGGAATCACGTAAATCCAGATATGAGGCAGCCCCTATATTGAAACTCTTTTCCATTATATCGTGGGCGCGGTCAGCCTGGTTTACACTCTCTGAAGTGGACGCAATCTGCTTTACATTAAGCATTATATTATCAATCGCCAAATCCACCTGTGATGACACGGACCTCTCCAGATTCTCACGTTGCCATTTCATTTCATCTACTTGTATCTGTGCCTGCTTCTGTTTTGAATACCTAGAGCCACCTTCAAAAAGCGGTACAGAAAGCGTAAGCCCTACCATTGAATATGGCGACCACCGGAAATTACGTAATGGATTGCCCTGACTCATAGAAGTCCAGTTATAATTGGCGGTAGCCGACAAAGTCGGTAGCCAAGCCATCTTCTGTACATCCAGAGCATTATTAAGTGCCTGAATCTGCAACTCATTCTGCTTCAACTCCGTGTTTGCAGAATAATCACGTGATAACCCCATGGCGTCATCATACATGGTCTTCTCATAATCACTCAGTTCGCCAGCGACTTCCAACGGAAAATCTGCGTCCATACCCATCAGTATAAGCAATTGCAGTTTAGCCTGCTTGATGGCAATCTCAGACTGTACTAAATCCGGTTCAACATTTTTCATGGCCACTGAAGTGCGCAATACATCATAATCGGAAGCAGCACCTGCCTGGAACTGCTTTTGGTATATCTCATGTGTGAGCTTTGCCATATCATAGCTTGCCTGTATCACCTTACGCGAATCTACAGCCAAAAGGAGTGTATAATATGCATTCTTCACCTCGTTTATCAGGGATAGGCGTGATGCACGTGCATTTTCTATTGTCTGTAGAATCTGGCTGTCACTAAGTTTTAACGACTTCCATAATTGCGGTGCGATAAGAGGCACTGACGCCTGGAAACCAAGCGAATATGAGTTATCAAGGCCCATCTTTATACCGTTAGAGCCTTTACCTGCGGTTGTACTCCCTCCATCCGGCGCAGTATCGCCATTATCGGGAGCGTCACCACTGTCACCGAAACCGTCACCAAGAGCCCCCATCTTGTCCATATTCATATACATCACCTGTTTTGCCAACATACGGTTATAAGTACCGCCAAAACTAATAGTAGGCAACAGTGCTCCGATTGTCTCTTTCTTTGAATAATCAACCCTTCTGATTTCCATGTCGGCGACCTTGATTGTTGGGTTGGTACTCAATGCTACTTTAATGCAATCATCTAATGTAAAAGGTGACTGAGCCGATATTACGGCACAGAATGATCCGGCCAGAAATATCGACATTAATAAACGGAATGGCTTCATTGAAGGAAGTGTGATGGAATATGGTTATTATGTAACATATTATGCCTGTCCATCATTCTAAAAAGAATGAAATAGTGGACATCGCTTTATATGATGCAAAATTAGCTACAATATATATTGCATTTTATCTAAAAAAGTTAAATAGCCCAAAATGGACAATTCTTGGCCATTTTTTACAAGCACATCTTCATTTAATGTAAAAAATATTGCAGCAGCAACTCTGCCCATGGCCATTCCAATGAATATCCGTATATTTGCAGTATAATAAACAATCATGATAGAATATATCAGTGGCCAATTGGCCGAATTGACACCTACATATGCTGTAATTGATGTCTCCGGCATCGGGTATCTGCTGAACATAACACTCCCGACATTCACGGCGCTTCAAGGCCATAACAAAGCGAAGCTATTAGTGCATGAGGCCATCAGGGAAGATGCACATGTACTGTTCGGATTCATTGACAACCGTGAACGTTCCCTATTCCGTGAATTACTGGCAGTATCAGGAGTTGGTGCATCGACTGCGCGCATGATATTATCATCGATATCAGCACCAGAGCTGGAGACAGTTATTGCATACGGCGACCATTCCAGGCTTAAAAGCGTCAAGGGTATCGGCGCAAAAACCGCACAGAGAATAATAGTTGACCTAAAAGATAAAATAAAACCACAGGACGATACGTTATTCATTCAGCCCGACACTTCTGCGTCAAACGCGACATTCGATGAAGCTCTGGCGGCCCTTATGATGCTCGGATTCAACCGTCAGCCCGCACACAAGGCTTTAAGGTCTATATTTCAGACCGACCCGACAACAACAGTCGAGGGAGCAATCAAAAAGGCGCTGTCCATGCTCTGATCCAAATCACGTTTGCCCGGCGAGGCATAGGGCCAGCATGTAGTATCATAAATGAGAACGGCCGTCGAAAACCATCACACACATTTCTTACCCTTAAGGGTGATAGCGACAACCATCGCCATCATCCTTGCATCGGCGTATACGGCCTTTTCCCAATATTTCAACCCAACCGTCAATCCGCCTGCGCCATCAGGGTACATACAGCCACCTATCAGTCCTGCCGACTCGATTTCGATGCCATTCCCTGTGCGCCAAACAGTCCCCCAAAGCTATGAAGACCTCATGAGCGATGAAATGGCATACGACCTGTCTACGCCATCGAACATAACGACCGTCACTGAATATGATCCAGAAACAGGATGCTATATAGTCAGAACCCGTATGGGTGACATTGACATCGCCACCCCATTCATGCTTTCTGAAAGCCAGTACAATAACTGGCAACTACGCCGTTCAATGCAGGAATACTACCGTAAACGAAACTTGGAACTGGCTGAAAGCAAGTCAAAAGAGCCATTCAATGTCCTTGACATGAACTTTGCCATCGGACCATTGGAAAAAATATTCGGACCAGGAGGCGTACAGTTAAAGACCCAAGGTTCGGTACTCATATCCATGGGCATAAAAAGCAACAAGACCGACAACCCGGCCCTGCCTGTATCCGCCAGAAGAAAAACTTATTTTGACTTCGACCAGAAGATACAGGCCACAATCAATGCATCTGTGGGCGACCGCATGAAATTCAACATGACATACAACACAGACGCCACATTCGACTTCGATTCAAAGAACCTAAAACTATCATACCAAGGCAAGGAAGACGATATTGTCAAGAGTCTTGAAGCTGGTAACGTCTCAATGACAACCGGCTCTTCTCTAATACGTGGAAGCACTGCACTCTTTGGTATAAAAGGCGTATTCCAGTTCGGAAAACTGACCGCTACCACCCTGGTGTCGCAACAGAACTCCGAATCTCGCAGCATAAATACCAAAGGTGGTGTACAAACCACAAAATTCAGCGTCAACGCCGATCAATATGATCAAAACCGTCATTTCTTCCTTGGACAATTTTTCCGCGACAACTACGACAAGTTCGCATCCAAGCTTCCTTATGTATCATCTGGCGTAAATATCACCAGGATAGAAGTATGGGTCACCAATAAAAATGGGAATTTCAGTGAAGCACGTAACATCGTAGCGTTCATGGACCTCGCAGAAAGTTCCGTCCTGGCAAGCAACTACTGGCAACCTAACCACTCCATTCCCTACCCAGCAAACGCCTCAAACAACCTTCTCCAGGTCATTAAAGACGAATACCCTGAAGCACGATCCATCAACACTGTAACTCAAGCACTCCAGCCTCTGGAAGCTTACGGCATCGAAGGCGGACGGGATTATGAAAAGGTGGAAAGTGCAAGATTGCTTTCATCCAGCGAATATATACTCAACCCAACGCTCGGATACATTTCTATAAAGGCCCAACTGAATGCTGATGAGGTGCTGGGTGTTGCGTACGAATATACCTACAATGGAAAAGTATATCAAGTAGGCGAATTTTCAGGAGACATCACCACTACCGATCAGTCGCTATACGTAAAGATGCTTAAGAGCACCACCGTAAACCCACATCTGCCAATGTGGGACCTTATGATGAAAAACGTATATTCGCTTGGAGCATACCAGGTGCAGAAGTCCAACTTCAGAATGCAGATAAAGTATCTTAGCGACACCACCGGCACGCAGATAAACTATCTGCCTATCCCAGGACTTAACAACCAGTCAATATTACAATTGATGAACCTGGACAGGATAGACTCCAATGAAGGTTCAAACCCCGATGGCTTCTTCGACTTCATAGAGGGATATACAATACTGCCGCAAACCGGTAAAATCATTTTCCCGGTTGTCGAGCCGTTCGGTTCACACCTTGCCCAAAAGATAGGGAATCCGGCCATAGCTTCGCAATACCTGTACCAGGAACTATACGACTCCACATTAACCGTCGCACAACAGTTTGCCGACAAGAACAAATTCATATTGACTGGCGAATATCAAGCATCTGCCGGTTCTCAGATACGCCTGAATGCCATGAACGTGCCACGCGGTTCGGTAATAGTGATGGCTGGTGGTGTGACTTTGGTCGAAAACAGTGACTATACTGTGGACTATGCAATGGGCATAGTGACGATAACAAACCAAAGCATAATAGACTCCGGACAGAGCATAAGCGTAACCCTAGAGAACCAGTCGCTGTATTCTACACAGCGCAAAACCCTCCTTGGACTTGACCTGCAATATGCCTTCAGCAAACAATTAAACATAGGCACTACCTTACTGCATTTCTCCGAGAAAGCCCTTACGGAGAAAGTAAATATTGGCGATGAGGTGATAAATAACACAATAATCGGGTTCAACCTTTCATACAACACCCAATTTATGTGGCTTACAAACCTTCTGAATAAGATACCTACCGTAAATGCCACAGCGCCTTCATCCATCAATGTGTCAGCCGAATATGCCCAGCTAATCCCGCATAAACAAGCATCCGGTTCCAACAAAGGCTCTTCATATGTCGATGATTTTGAATCGACACAGACCGGAATAGACCTACGTTCCCCTTATTCATGGTTTCTTGCCTCTACCCCATATGAAAATGGGGCTGATGCCCTTTTCCCAGAAGCGGCGCTCAGCAATAATGTAGACTATGGAAAGAACCGTGCGCTAATCAACTGGTACTATAACGACCGTATGTTCACACAACGGAATTCTTCATTGGCACCAGGATACATACGCAGTGACCTCAAGCAACTTTCAAACCCATACGTGCGTGAAATCACCATGCATGAAATTTTTCCATACCGTGAGGTCAACTATGGTGAATCATCAACAATACAGACCCTCAACCTTTCATTCTATCCAACAGAGAGAGGCCCGTACAATCTTGATGCCACAAATATAGACGACCAAGGCAACCTGCTTAACCCGGAAAAGCGATGGGGCGGCATCATGCGCAAAATGGACAACACCAATTTTGAGCAAAGCAACATTGAATATGTACAATTCTGGCTTCTAAGCCCTTTCCTTGATCCCGAAAACCCTAATTTGGATGGAGGTGATCTATACCTAAATTTCGGCGAAATGAGTGAGGACATCCTGAAAGACGGTCTGAAGTCATACGAGAATGGAATCCCATACGACGGGAGCACGACATATCTACAGGAAACCGTATGGGGACGCGTATCTTCCCAGAACTCACTTACATATTCATTCGATAACGCCACCGGGTCAAGGAGTGTACAGGACGTTGGCCTGGACGGCCTGCCTAACGACATGGAATTTACATTCCCCTCATACCGCGACTATCTTGACAAACTTCGCCTCAAGCTGTCACCCACCCGTATCGAGGAAATGCAACTCGACAAATTTTCGCCATTCAATGATCCGGCTGGTGACAATTACCATTTCTACCGTGGATATGACTACGATGAAGAACGCCTGAGCATACTACAACGTTATAAACGTTATAATGGCGTCGAGGGTAACTCACTCGCTCCTGAAGATGCAGACGAGCCATTGTATCAGGCATCCCGTTCCGTCCCCGATGTCGAAGACATCAATCAGGACAATACCCTTAATGAATATGAACGGTATTTCCAGTACAAGGTGTCGATTCGTCCAGAAGACCTGGTAGTTGGTAAAAACTATATCACGGACAAGCAAGTGTCCGTCGTACTTGGCCGTGACGGCAATCCACAGGAAGCCGTATGGTATCAGTTCAAAATTCCGTTAAGCGATTATGAACGGAAAGTCGGAACAATAAATGATTTTTCAACCATAAGGTTCGCACGTATATTCATGACAGGCTTCAAAAACGTCACCCACCTGCGTTTTGCCACACTTGAATTGGTACGTGGCGAATGGCGGCCCTATAAGTTCAACCTCAACTCACGTGGAGATGCACCGGCAAACGGCCAACTTGACATATCCGTAGTCAATATCGAAGAAAATTCATCCAGACAGCCCGTAAACTATGTATTGCCGCCGGGTGTAGGCCGCCAGCTTGATTCCGGACAATCCCAGGCTGTGCAATTAAACGAACAGTCCATGTCGATGAAACTGACTGATCTTGCGGCCGGAGACGCCCGTGGTGTTTACCGTAACACCCAGCACGACCTTAGAAACTACAAACGGCTTCAGATGTGGGTCCATGCCGAGTCTCTTATTGACGATGCCACCAACCTCAAATCAGGAGAACTTTCTATGTTCATACGCCTAGGTACTGACGTAAGAAGCAACTATTATGAATATGAAATTCCTCTTGTACTTACCCCACACGGAAAATATTCCGACTCAAATGCCGACCGCCGCATAGTATGGCCAGAGGACAATTTCATGGATATAAATCTCCAAGCCCTCGTAAACCTAAAAAAAGAGCGCAACAAGGCAAAAAGCGAGGAAGTCGCCGGGGTCGGATTCGGAACTCTATTCACAGGCCGTGACCCTGACAACGAACGGAATTCCATAGCTGTGATGGGAAACCCTTCGCTCAGCGACGTAAGGGTAATGCTTATCGGTGTGCGAAACAATTCATCTACCATCAAGGACGGGACGGTATGGGTAAACGAACTTAAGGTGACCGACTTCGACCAAAGCGGCGGTTGGGCGTTGAAAGGCAACGTGAATCTTGCGATGAGCGACATTGCAACCCTGAATTTTGGCGCTCACGTAGAGACTGCCGGATTCGGAGGTGTTGACCAATCGCTTAATTCACGCCGGATGGACGACTACCAACAGTACAATGTGGCTGTACAAGCCGACCTTGGGCGTTTCCTGCCGGAAAAGGTAAAGCTCCGTGCCCCGATATATTATTCCGTATCAAAGGAAAAGACCACACCGAAATATAATCCGCTAGACCAGGATGTTCTGTTGAAAGACGCACTGGATGCAGCCACAACAAGACATGAAAAAGATTCAATTGAATCATACGCAATCGAACGTACCACCATACACAGCTTTTCTTTGTCCGGTCTAAACTTCGGTATCCAAAGCACCACACCAAAACCTTGGGACCCTGCAAATTTTACCCTTAACTTCTCATTCAACAAACAGACACGCATAGACCCTACCACAGAGTACGAATATACCAACGACTACCGTGGCTCTTTCCAGTACACATATACCCCATATGTCAAAGGCATACGCCCTTTCAGTTGGATAAAGTCCAAAGACAAGAATGTGAGGTTTTTCAAGGAATGGGAATTTAACTTAATCCCATCCAACATCTCGTTCCTCACTACAATGTCGCGTTACTATTACGAGCAACAGGCAAGATCTGAGACAGATGTCATGTTCCAACTTCCCGTTTCTGTAAGTAAGAACTTCCTGTGGGACCGCCAGCTGGCCCTATCCTGGAATCTCACCAAGAGCCTTACCGTGCAATTCAATTCAAATACTTCCGCCCGTATCGAGGAGACCGCCGGGGCTGTAAACCGCAAGCTGTTCCCTGACAAATACCGCGAATGGAAAGACACTGTATGGCAAAGCATACTGTCGATGGGCACTCCATGGAGCTACAACCAGACATTTACTGCGCAGTACAAAGCGCCATTCAACAAGATTCCTCTTATAGATTTCCTTTCAGGTTCTGTAAACTACAACGCTATATACCGTTGGGATCGCGGAGCTACTATAGATGATGTGAAACTCGGCAACACCATCAGCAACCAATCCTCATGGACAATGGACGGACGTATGAATTTTGAGACACTGTGGAGCAAGATACCATATATAAAAGATGTGAACAAACGGTTTGCAAGCACACGGAAACCGACCACCAAGCAACGGAAACCGAAAAAATTCATAAGGACATACCAGCTTAAACCTGACACGACCTTGACAGTAAAGCATAACATGCGCACCAAAAAGGTCAAAATCACAGCGGTATCTGCCGATGGGTCAACACCGATTGCAATAAAAAGCCGGGTCTTGGACGCAAACTCAATCGAGATACTTAGCAAGGGTGACTATAAGATCAAGCTTACTGTATTGGAAGTGATAAAGGAAGACCGATCCATTTGGAAGGAAATTGCAGACCATACGACTCGTTTTGTGATTTCACCACGTTCCATGTCAGTACGCTACCGCAATTCCAATTCCCTTTCAATACCCCTTTTCTCACCAAACGTCGGCAATCTGCTCGGACAATCTTTCAGCTACGGTCCTATGTCTCCTGGCCTGGATTTCGCATTCGGATTCACTGACGAATCTTACGTATACAAAGCCCTTGACCGGGGCTGGCTCATCACCGATGACGGACAGACATCGCCCGCAGTATGGAGCAGGACCAATGAACTTAATTTCGAGCTCACATTGGAATTGTTCAAGGGATTCAAAGTGACACTTATCACCAACCGTACCGACAATCGCACTAGCCAAATGCAATTCATGTACGATGGAGTCCCTACATCTTTCTCTGGTTCATACACTAAGACCCACGTAGCAATCGCGACAGCATTACGCTCATCAAAGGCAAAGAACGGATACAACAGCGCCGCTTTCAACCAATTCCTGGCCAACATACCTATCGTAAGGGATCGTGTAGAATCGCAATATCAAGGTACACTCTACCCAACTTCCGGATTTATGGCCGACAACTCACATGCAGGACAACCGTTTGACCCCAAAGTCGGGACAGTAAGCACCACCAGTAGCGATGTACTGATTCCAGCCTTCATTGCTGCATATACCGGATCTGATGCAAAAAAGATATATCTGAATCCATTCCCGTCTCTGGCCCATGCCATGCCAAACTGGCGTATCACCTATGACGGACTTATAAATATCGGTGGACTGAAAAATATATTCAAGTCTTTTGTCCTGTCACACGCCTACCAGTGTACATACTCAGTAGGTAGCTACAACTCATATCTCAACTGGGCTTCAGTCAACGGGAGCAACACTATGGGCTTCACCCTTGATGAACTTTCAGGAGAGCCCATACCGTCCTCTCCTTTCAATATTTCTTCTGTGGCTATAACAGAACGTTTCGCTCCGCTGATAGGCATAAACGTAACACTGAAAAACAATATAAATGTAAATGCGGAATACCGCGACCAGCGCACACTAACCCTGAATACCGCTGCCGGACAAGTTGTAGAGGCGTCAACCCGTGGTCTGACATTAGGCGCTGGATATAAGATTGTTGGCTTCAACACTGTATTAAAGATGAAAGGCTCTCAGAACGGAGTCAGCAACGACCTGACATTAAATGCTAACTTCAGCCTACAGAATACACAGGCCCTCATACGCAGGATAGAGACCGGATATACACAAGCCACATCCGGCACACGCGCAATTAATTTCAACTTCACCGCCAACTACATCCTATCCAAAAGGCTTACTATTTCAGCCTACTTCGACCATCAGGTCAACACTCCTATCGTAACGACTTCTGCATACCCTACAACAAACACATCGTATGGCATATCCATGAACCTGTCGTTGACCAGATAATACAACTATTCATTTTAACCTTAACATCACAATGAAAAAATCAATCATCCACATTTTTGCATTGACCGGGATATTAATATCGTCCGCATGCGGCGGCAGCAATGGAGACGAAGATGAACCGATAGCAGAAAAGACTTTTACAGTATCCGTTACAAATGCCAACCCTGAAGGAGGAGAAGTATACGTAGACACTCCTGGTGCAATTTCTAAGACTGTCGCCGAAGGAAAACGCGTAACATTAGTGGCAAAGCCAAATGAAGGCTTCCGTTTTGTATCATGGGAACAGGATGGAAGCTCAAACATCAAAATACCCACACAATACTACACTATAGAAGGTGTATATTCCGATGCAAGTTATACTGCATACTTTGAACCTGACAAAGCTCCCGATCCGGGAGAAGGATACACCGTGATATTTGAAGACCAGTTCAATCAAGACGGACGTATCCCCGACAAGACCAAGTGGGAACTATGCAAACGCGAGTCATCAGCTTGGAACAAGCACATGTCTGAAAGCTATGACCAGTCATATGTAGAAAACGGACGGCTTGTACTCATGGCCGAAAAAGTCAATGGCGAATATAAGGCCGGAGGTGTAAGGATGCCCGACAATCTAGGATTCAAGTATGGTAAGGTTGAAGTCAGCGCCCGGTTCTCTAAAACAGCCCGGGGCGCATGGCCTGCCATATGGATGATGCCGTCCCAACCTACCTGGCCAGGATGGCCTCAATGCGGAGAAATAGACATTATGGAACACCTGAACAACGATGTATATATATGGAGTGTTATACATAGCCATTATACAGATGTTATCGGAAACACATATTCCCCTGTCAACCAGAAAACATCAGGATTCAAAGCTGGTGAATTCAACACATACGCAATCGAATGGTCCACAGACGCAATAACATTCTTCATAAACGGAGAACAGACATTGAAATACCACAACATACACCACAATAATGAAGCGGAAATGAAACAATGGCCTTTCGATGCCCCGTTCTATCTGATACTCAACCATGCTTTAGGCGGCCCTGGTACGTGGCCTGGAAACATTGATGACAACCAATTGCCGGCTAAATTTGAGATTGATTGGGTACGCATAAGCCAGCCAACAAAATAATGCCAGAAATCCACTATAATAATGAAATTTTATCACCCTAAAAATACTGTCGATACTGGCTTGCTATTTAAGTTACTGTGGTCCAGGCAGACATGCTGCAATCGGGCCACAGCCACTTTATCCTAAATGCTTTTTAAGTACCGGCCTAACAGAAATCATCATCCGATTATGGGCCTTCACGTAAAGCAATGGCATCTGATATATACATGTTGGTCCAGAAAATACTGCAATAATATGCATAACATAGGTTCATTTCTACCGGAACACAATAAAAACCGTGATCTCCTTTCCAGATTGCTGAAACCAGTCAAAGAAAATCGTGATTGACGACTTTCGGGCCACCACTGCAGGGCATGCCATATAGGAATACCAAATCAGCTGTTTCCTGGAAGTACTATTGGGACAATCCAGCACTTACATTTCTTTTTATAATCGGAGGCGCAAACACGACGCAGAACGAATAGCCATTGATGCGCACATTCATCTGCCAGTGTTAAAATATCCGTTGAAATATCATTGATATATAAAAAAATATCCTTAAATTTGTGCCATGAACATTAAACGCGAATTCGATATTTGGAATCCGCACATTGTTTCATTTATGACATGTTTATAGAAATCAACCTTTGATGTCTTTCCATCAGTATTAACCTCTAAAATCAACGGTCTCTACAAGATATGAAATCAAAGATCTTCATGACGTTTTTAACTTCTGTGCTCATGTTGGCGTCATGCTCGACCCCTAAAGACATAGTCTACTTCCAGGACATGTCCAAGCCCGATTCACAAACTACGGTTGCCAGCCCACAGACTATATTATTACGTCCACAAGACAAAATAACCATCATCATAAACAGTAAGGACAAGACACTGGCTGAAATGTTCAACCTCAAGAACACTTCAGGCACCGGTGGCGGACAGAATCAGTTAAGCTATACAATAGATAAAGACGGATTCATTGACATGCCAGTCATCGGTAAAATATCCGTAAACGGATTAAGCCGCAACGAAGTCGCAGAAAAAATAAAGGAAGAACTCATCACAAAAGAATTTATCAAAGACCCTGTTGTCATTGTAGAATTCTCAAACCTTGGAATATCGGTCCTCGGAGAGGTACAGTCTCCTGGACGTATCAACATCGACCGCGACCAATTCACAATAATTGACGCAATAAGCATGGCCGGCGACCTGACAATAAACGGCCGTAGGGAAAATGTACGCGTTCTCAGAAACGAAAACGGGTACAAACGCACATATGTGATCGACCTGACATCCGGGGCAGAGGTTTTCAACTCGCCAGCATATTACCTCCAGCAGAATGATGAGATATATGTAGAGCCAAACAATCCAAAGATCCGCATGTCAACGACCAACGGCAACACCGCATTCACCCCTACATTCTGGATTTCAATGGCCTCTTTTGCCATAACACTTTCAGCCATTTTCCTACGCTAACACATTATGACAGAACAGACTTTTACCAAAGCGGAAATAGAAGAGCAAAGCCCCAGTGGAGTGACCTTCAACATAAAAGACTTATTGATGACATGCTTGTCATCATGGAAATGGATTCTACTGTCAGTAATATTCTGTGTGGGACTTGCCTACCTTTACACGCTTAGAACCCCAAGGATTTACACCCAGTACACAGACCTCCAGTTCAAGAATATGGATGAAGGCGGCGGCAGTATCGATGGTATGGCCGCATTTTCAAACATGGGATTGTTCCATAACGATGTAAGCGTGCACAACGAGATAATGGCGCTATCATCTCCGGCATTGATGAGTGAGGTTGTCAAACGCCTACATCTTGACATGAACTACTCGCTTCCCGGTCGGTTTCATCCTGAAGTTGCATACGGTGACAACCTACCGGTAGAGGCATCTTTAGTAGACATCGATGATGAGACCCCGGTGGGATTCAACATACAGATAGACAAGGACGGCAAGATCAAGCTGTCCGATTTCAGCCTCAAAGGACAGGAGACTCCCTCCAAAAACACCATAAACGC
>VSPW01000109.1 GCA_009775535.1 Muribaculaceae bacterium | reverse complement strand
TATCGTATGCGAGACAACCGACATACATGAAAACCTGAAAAGGTATATACATCCCTTTAAGCTTTCGGGAATGCCGAAGCCTTATGACCTGGAATGGGTGGCCAACGCCATAAAGAACCCCAAGACAAATGAGGCAATAAAGGGAAGCAACCTGCGGTGCATATATATAGGCATAACAGAGGGCCGTCCACACAAGGGCCTCAACTATCTGCTCGATGCCATGAGGCAACTGGTAAATGAGGGAGTGACGCTCACTGTTATCGGGCGAGCCGGGGAAGAGGACATGGCATCTGCCACAGCCAACGTAAGCTTCCTTGGAAGCCGTCCGGACGCCATTGACTTCCTGCCTACGCACGACCTGTTCATACTGCCATCGCTAAGGGACGCATCGCCACGTGTGGTACGTGAGGCCCAGGCATGCGGCGTGCCATGCATAGTGACCGACATACCGGGCGCAAGAGACCTTATCATTTCCAACGGCAAAATGTGTGGAGGGTTTACGGTAAGCCCTGGCGATGCAGACGGCCTGGCGGAAAAAATAAGGGAGCTGATAGGCGACAAGGAACAACTTGCCAAAATGGGACAGGACGGAAAGAGGAACATAAAGGAAAACTATGCCCTTGGACCATATGTCGACTACTATGCAAAACTATTCAAATCGTTATAACCCGGAAACATGCACAGCGGCATCACTATAACAGTAAACCCCAAATACCCCCATCTTCGTGCACTTGCCGACAGGCTTGCATCTGACGGCGTACCCGCGGAGGCAGAAATGATATACAAAGGACGAAACCGGGTATATGCCCTCACACTTGACACAGGCGAAAGGATAAACATCAAGGCATTCAAAATACCCAAGGCCCTAAATCCATATATATATACCCTCATACGCAAGAGCAAGGCAGAACGTTCTTATGAAAATGCCAGAAAACTCATATCAATGGGATTCGGATCACCTGAACCGTTGGCATATATAGAAGTGCATGACGGTGTAAGGCTCAAGGAAAGCTACTACGTGTGCCGCCAGCTGGAAGCACAGAATATGCGCCACTGGGAGGAAAAAGCCGACTGCGAACCACTGCTGCGGGCACTGGCCGATGAAATAGTCAGGCTTCAAAAGTCCGGAGTATGGCACAAGGACTTCTCCCCTGGAAATATATTATATACCGGGAACAATACGGACGGTTACAGGTTTTATTATATTGACCTCAACAGGATGCAATTCAACGTAACGGACAAGGCTACGCTTATGAGTATGTTCCGAGCAATAAACCTTGACGAGAACGAGACCCGCCGCCTAGGACGATATTTCGGTGAAGCTGCAGGGCTTGATCCGGAAAAGACCGGGGACACGGCAGTAGGCGAACTACGCCACTATCTTGAAAAAAAACGCCGGCTAAGGGCTTTGAAGAGCATCGTCAAGGGCAAAAAAAAGAAATAGAATATTACCATCATACAACATTGACACACTATGAGCAAACGGCTGTCGATATACTGCAAAAACCTGGGAGAATACCTGGATGTAGACGGGGGCGAGACCCTACAGGAAATTTTCGGACGTATCAAGGACAGGATTGGATTCCAACCCATATGCGCCCGCGTCAACAACAAGACAGAAGGGCTGCAATATGCCGTTTTCCAACCGAAGCAGGTGGAATTCATGTCGCAGTATACCAACAGCGGTGAACGCGTCTACATACGTTCGCTATGCATGATGCTATACCGCGCGGTTGTTGAATGCTACCCAGGAGCAAGGCTGCGCATAGAACATTCGATAGCACACGGGTACTATTGCAGGCTACATGGAGAGATAGATGTGGACAGCACCACTGTGAGCAACCTGCGGCAGGCTATGCTGAGGATGGTGGAGCGTGACATCCCTTTTGAACGGAAAGAAAAGCTGACGGCTGATGTTATACAGATATTCGAGTCACAGGGCCTGAACGACAAGGTGAAGCTTCTGCGCTCAGTGCCTGAACTGTACACTGTATATTACCGGCTTGACGGTATATGTGACAGCTATTACGGCGACCTTGCGCCATCAACAGGAATGCTGAAGACATTTGACCTTATACAATACAAGGAAGGATTCCTGCTGATGGGTTTCGACCGCGCGGAAACCAACGTCCCCAGCCGTCCGATACAACAGGAAAAGATGTACAAGGCATTTACGGACTATCTTGCATTCAACCACATCATCGATGTAAGGAATGTGGGAGAACTGAACAATGCCGTGAAAGCGCGCCGCACAGCCGACCTAATAAATGTGGCGGAAGCGCTACACGAAAAATATATCGGCAGGATAAGCGATGAGATAACAAAGAGATACCATGAAGGGGGAGCTCGCATAGTGCTGATAGCCGGACCGTCGTCATCGGGAAAGACAACAACCACAAAGCGCCTGGCCATCCAGCTGATGACCAACCTGCTAAAGCCTCAGATGATATCGCTTGACGACTATTTCGTAAACAGAGACCGCACGCCGCTTGACGAAAACGGGGAATATGACTACGAATCGCTGTATGCCCTTGACCTTAAACGCTTCAACGATGACCTCAACGCCATCCTTGACGGCAATGAAGTGGAGCTGCCATCGTATAATTTCGAGCTCGGACAGCGTGTGAACCGCGGCAATAAGATAAAATTGGAAGAAGGATCGATACTGCTGATAGAAGGCATCCACGGACTCAATCCGGAACTTACGGCACACATCGAGGAAAGGATGAAATACCGCGTGTATGTGTCGGCGTTGACCACACTGTCGATTGATGACCACAACTGGATACCGACAACCGACAACAGGCTTCTTAGGCGAATTATCCGTGACTACAAATACCGCGGCACATCAGCCACGGACACCATCGCCCGATGGACCAGCGTACGTGCAGGAGAGGAGAAATGGATATTCCCGTACCAGGAAAACGCTGACGCCACTTTCAATTCATCCCTTATATTTGAGCTCGGGGTCATGCGTGAGGTGGGCGAATCCATACTGCGCGGCGTACCACGCGACAAGGCAGAATATGCTGTGGCCTACAGGCTGCGCAAATTCCTGAGCTATTTCAGCCCGATAAGCATGAACCTGCTGCCGTCGACATCGCTGCTCCGCGAGTTTATGGGCGGAAGCTCATTCCACTATTGACGTACACCAACGCGAGAGGCCCGCATAAAGAAGTATAGGAACAGTGCCGCTGCCAGGAAAAGCGATACCGAAAAACTAAGCACGATACCGTAGACGCCCATATCCAATGTAAATGCCATTATATAGGTGGACGGAATGCCTACAAACAGATAGCACACAAGGGCAATCCAAAACATGGGCATGACGTGCGAAGTGCCACGCAGGGCGTTGGCAAAGGTAATCTGCGTAGCATCGCCAAGCTGATATAACACTAGCGGGAATATGAGCGTCGCCGTCACCAGCCTCACCGCAGGGTCGTCTGTAAAGACCGCCATTATCCCGTTGCCGAAAAATGTGAATACAAGGGATGAAACCACCATAAGCACAAGCATCAGCTGGTAACCGGCAAAAGCGACATTGCGCACCTTGGGCCTGTCGCCAGCACCCTCTGCATTGGCGACATAGACAGCTATGGCAGCACCAAGGCTGTAGTAGATACAGAACCCCAGCGTGCCTGTTATGACTATTATCTGGAATGCGGCAAGCGATATGGCATCGATCCATCCGGCCATGATGGCACAGAGGGAAAACGCCGAAGTCTCCAGTGTCATCTGCAGGGATATCGGCATTGATGTGCGAAACACATGCAGCATCTCTGTACGGGTGACACGCGCCTGCCTGTAGCCATCGCTGTACTCACGGTAGGACCTGTGCCAGAAGAATATCCATATTATGGCAACCATACACAGAAGACGGGCAAAAAGAGTGCTTATCCCAGCCCCAAGCAACCCCAGTTCCGGACATCCCCAATTGCCGAATATGAGCAGCCAATTGCCCAATATATTGGCAGCGTTTGCCACAAGGATAATCCACATGGGCATGCGTGAATTGGTGATGGCATACGACCATTGGGCGAACACATTGAAAAGCGCCACCGGAATGACCCCCGCAAGATATATAAGATAATAAGGCCTTATTATAGGCAACAGCTCCTCAGGCTGGCCCAAACGGTGGAGGTTAAGGTAGAGCACGCCCATCACAAGGGTAAGCAATACGGAAAAAATAAGGTTTATCATAAGGCCGTTACGCATCAATGCGCCTATGCCGCGCAGACGTCCCTGATTGAACATCGCACCCACCAAAGGTGTAAGGCCATAGGAAAAACCAAGACATGCCAATATTGCTATATTGAACACATTGTTGACAAACGATGCTGACGCCAGTGAGGGGGTGGAATAATGCCCAACCATAATATTGTCGGCAAAACCCACCACAATCATGCCCAACTGGCTGACCAGGATAGGCAGCCCAAGATTGATGAGTGCGGGATAATGACCGGTATAGTCAGAAATGCGAAACGACATATGTATATTTTTTAAAAACATTTAGACTCCATCCGATACCGGACAGAGCCTAAATCCATTATTATCAATATCAATTAGCCTATCAGTCCCTTGACGCCCCGAAGAAACGGAGAAGATAGAGGAACAGGTTGATGAAATCAAGATACAGAGTGAGCGCGCCAAGGGTGGCCAGACGCCCGTTCGATGCTTCTGGCGACATCTGCGCAAGCCGCTTGATCTGCTGGGTGTCCCATGCTGTAAGACCGACAAAGATAAGCACGCCGGCAAAGGAGATTATCCACGACATTGTGTCGCTATGCATAAACATATTGACCACAGACGCGATAATCAGGCCGATAAGTGCCATGAACAGCAGAGAGCCCATACGCGAAAGGTCGCGGTTGGTGAAAAAACCATAGACACTCATCGCACCGAACGTTCCTGCCGTAATGAAGAAAGTCTTGGCAATGGACGCCTCCGTATATATTATAAATATTGGGGCTAGCATGAGGCCGTTGACCACAGCGAAGACATAGAACAGCAATGACGCCACCGGTGAACTGAGCTTGTTGATGCCGGCAGAAACGCCGAACACGATTCCAAGCTCGACAAGCAGGAGACCCCATACCGCCCATCGGTTCTGGGCAATAAACATCATATAATCATAGCTCTGTGACGCCCACATTGATATAAATGCGGTGACAAGGAGACCCAACGTCATCTTTATATAGACGCGTTTCATAACCGACGACACCTGCGTAGCAAGGCTACGTGTGTCCTGAGGAGCATAAGGAGGTGGATACATAACAGTATTCTTTTTTAGAGTTGTTTTCTTATTTTTATCTTTATAACACAATATGTCTTACATACGTTCAGGGACGCTGATGCCCAACAGAGACATGCCACGGCGCACGACATCGGCGGTTACCTCCGACAGGCACAGGCGCAGAGAGCGTACAGCCTCATCAGACTCGCGAAGGATAGAGCAATCGTGGTAGAACTGGTTGTATTCCTTCACCAGGTCATATACATAGTTGGCAATTAGCGCGGGAGAATATGTGCGGCCGGCCTCAGCGACAACCGCAGGAAAGTCGGCAAGACGCTGCACAAGGGCTATCTCCTTTTCGCCAGGGACAACATCGGAATAAGACCCGATAGCGAAGCCCGACTCAGCGGCCTTGCGGAGGACGGAACGGATACGGGCATAGGTGTACTGTATGAACGGGCCTGTATTTCCGTTGAAGTCGATGGACTCCTTGGGGTTGAAGGTAATGTTCTTGCGAGGGTCAACCTTAAGGAGGAAATATTTGAGCGCGCCCAGGCCGACAGTCTCGGCTATCTGCGCCATCTCCTCATCCGACATGCCGTCGAGCTTGCCAAGGCCGGCAGAAACCTCGCGTGCGGTAGCCACCATATCGTCCATAAGGTCATCGGCATCGACCACAGTGCCCTCGCGACTCTTCATCTTGCCTTCTGGGAGCTCCACCATACCGTATGAGAAGTGGACCAGATCCTTGCCCCACTTGAAACCTAGACGGTCGAGGAGGAGTGACAGCACCTGGAAGTGATAGTTCTGCTCGTTGCCTACCACGTAAATCATCTTGTCGATGGGGAAGTCCTGATAGCGGAGCTTGGCTGTGCCTATGTCCTGGGTCATGTAGACCGATGTTCCGTCACTGCGCAACAACAGCTTGTGGTCAAGGCCGTCGGCGGTGAGGTCGGCCCACACCGAGCCATCGTCCTTGCGGAACATTATACCTTTTTCCAAGCCCTCAAGCACTTTTTCCTTGCCTTCAAGGTAGGTGTCGCTCTCGTAATATATCTTGTCGAAGTCCACACCCATGCGGCGGTAGGTCTGGTCGAACCCGGCATACACCCAGGAATTCATCATCTCCCAGATACGGCGCACCTCAGGGTCCTTGTCCTCCCAACGCACCAGCATGCTGCGGGCCTCCTGCATTAGCTGAGAACGCTTTTCGGCCTCTTCCTTTGACAGGCCTTCCTTTTCCATAATATCGGCAATCTCAGCCTTATAATGCTGGTCGAAAGCCACATAGAAATCACCGATAAGATGGTCGCCTTTCTTGCCGCAGCTTTCCGGGGTGACGCCGTTGCCCCACTTCTGCCATGCAAGCATCGACTTGC
>VSPW01000108.1 GCA_009775535.1 Muribaculaceae bacterium | reverse complement strand
CCGTTTCCCGGGACAGGCAGCCTTAAGAAAGCCGCCAGGGACGCACAGGCGAACGCGTCCCGCCCCAAAGATGCACCCGGAGCATCACCCGCACGCCCCCTTTGGAAAGGGGCGGCACAAATCCAGGCAAAAAGAGAACATTGACATCGTTGGAAAAACAAACGCTAAGGCAGCGTCACATGGAAATAACGGCTGGAGGTATGTTCACGGGCAATGATATCCCTCATTTTCCGGACGATATCCGGATAATCTCCGGCCACATTATGGTCCTCATGGACGTCAGAGGCGAGATTGTAGAGCTCGCAATCCCCCTGGCGGACAACCAGCTTCCAGTCACCCATGCGCACGCCTATCATATCCGTCTCATGGAATTCCCAATACAGGAACTCATGGGGGATCTGTGTCCCGTTGCCTGTAAGCGAAGGATAGAAAGAAATGCCGTCAAAATAATCGGTCTCCATGTCCCTGTTGCCATATCTTTCCGTATAGTCCCTAATCCCTGCGATATCGCAGAAAGTGGGCATAAGGTCATAAAAGGCAAGTATATGGTCATTGACAGCCCCGGCTTTCACATGCCCCGGCCACCGTACTATGAATGGGATACGTATGCCCCCTTCATAGATAGACCGCTTGATTCCCCTAAGCAGGCCGTCACGGTTGAAGAAATCCGGGTCGCCTCCGCCCTCCTCATGAGGGCCGTTGTCAGAGGTGAAGATTACCACAGTATTCTCCGCAAGCCCCTTCTTCTCCAGCAGGTCCAGGATATCGCCCACCTGCTTGTCAAGGCGCGTTATCATGCCGGCGAACTGTGCGTGCGCTGTGGCGGTCGGATTGTACCGCGACCCCTCGTCTCCGCCATACAATTTCTCGTCAAACCCCTTCAGCCTCTCGTGGTACATCTCCAGTATCGAATCCCGTGGCTGTATAAGTTCCGCATGGGGAAGCGTATATGTGAATATCCCAAGGAAAGGACGCTCTGGCGACTGGTTGTCAAGCCACTCAAGGGCCTTCCTGTGTATTATGTCCGCCGAATACTGCTTGCGGTTTAGATAATCATCCCCATACATGGCATGCCCGATGTTCTGCTCAAGCGTGACGCGCCTCACGCAGCTGTCGCCTCTCGAACGGCTGTACTCATTCAGGAAATTCGGATAATAGAGATGGGCCTGGAACTGGCATATATATCCGAAGTACTCATCGATGCCACGCTTGTCGGGAGTTGACACAGAACCCTCATATCCGCCGGCCCATTTCCCGAACATCCCGGTAGCATAGCCGTTATCCTTGAATATTTCCGGTATTATCACATGTCCCGGGTCATAAGGATGCTGCCCCACAACCGAATAGTCCACGTTGTCCCCGTAATGCATGTCCAGTTTGCCATGCCAATACTCCTTGTTGCCGCGCACCTCCGTATGTCCAGTATGCTGCCCGGTCATGAAGCTTGCACGCGAAGGGGCAGATACAGGGCTTCCTGCATAGGCCTGTGTGAACCTCATGCCCTCAGAGGCAAGGCTGTCTATCCGTGGGGTGGAGATTAGCCGCTGGCCGTAGCAGCCAAGGTCGCCGTAGCCCATGTCGTCACACATTATATATATGATGTTAGGCCTTTGCGCTTCCTGCATGCAGAAGCCGTTGGCTGCCGCTAACGAGGCTAATGCACATGAGTATATCCTGTTTTTCATGCTTCTAGTGTTGTGGGGTAGGGTTAAAGAGGTTGTCTTATTGATTGTATGGGGCTGATGGATATGGGTTTCTAGACGCATCCGCCTGTATAGTCTGCCGTAAATGCCGACACCCCGTTGGCTGGTGTGCAGATATCCGTTGCTGGATAAAAAGAATGAGCAACGCAATCCGTAGATTAGCAATCACTCATTCTCCTCTCTCCTCTTGCGGTATGGACGGGACTCGAACCCGCGACCCCCTGCGTGACAGGCAGGTATTCTAACCAGCTGAACTACCACACCATTTCTCTAGTGCTTTGCAGCGGAGAGGCATTAGCTTATCGTGCTTTTGCGAGTGCAAAGTTAACCAACAGACTTGGACTGTGCAAATTTTAGACGATAAAAATAGCGGGAAGTGTGAGTTTTTTTGATATTTCCTGCCGAAATGCCTTGGTTTACCTCTTTGGCACTACCTTATCTGTATATTCAGGAATGCCGGGTAGTCCATAAAAAGCGGCATCCGCCGAGCCATGTTCATGACGCGGCGGATGCCTGATGTAGTCTTAGCCTGGAAAATTTCTAGGCGATATCCTTAGAGACCCGGATTTTCAAAATCAGGGCTGTAGTTGGTCACTTCCGATGCGCCGCGGAGCACATTCAGGATGTTCTGTGGATTGAACAGGGCAGAATATCCGCAGGTGCGGTCAAATTCTGCCGAACGCTCCTCAAACGTTGCGTTGCGGCCTTCCGTGTCGACCCCGTCAACGGTGAACACCACGATCCGTGTGTTGCCCTGTACCGGACCGACCAGCTCACCCTTCTTGGCGGCGGCAACCTGGCCCTGGAGGGCTGCCTCATTGTATCCCAGGTGGCCGAACATCGGCGAGGCGAACACTACATCCATCTTGGTCACTTCTGTGCCCAGCAGCGATGCATATCCGGCAAGGTCATTTGCTTTGCCTTTGTATTCGTCCATAAGCTTCTGTGCCTTCTTGTTGTTGAGCAGCTTGACGCGTATCGACTCCTTCACGTCGGGGAAGGTGGCCGGGATGTATTCCTCAAAGATGTCATCTATGGCCAGGGCTGCGATATAGCTCTGCTTTTTGTCCTGGTATACAGGCGATACATTCTCCTTTTTGTTGTCAAGGGCCCATTTCACCATTGCGCGCGAATCCTCAAGACCGCTTATGTTGGCTGTCGATGCGCCCACTATCGTGCTCTGGAGGTTATATCCGGCAGCGGCAGCATTCTTCTTGAACGCCTCGGCGGTAGCATTGTCCGACACATACTTGCGGAGATCGGAGTTGAGCTTGTTGATTGTCTCCTGTGAGGCCTCGGTGTCATACTGCACTATGGCCACATCGTATACAGGCACTGGGGCACGGCGGGAGATGACCTTTACTGCCATATGGCGCTGTTCATAATTGCCGTTAGGGGTCATAATCGAGTCATCAAAGCTTATGAACTCATTGATTGGCGCGCTGATGATCTTGGATGCGAGTGCTGCAGGGGTGTCAGTGCCTACCATGCGGTCCCAGATTGAATCCTGGCCTACACCGGGATTTTCTTCCAGGAATTTGGCGAATGTGAGCTCCCCGCTATTCACCTTGGCCATCACCGAGTCACGGGAATCGGTGTCGGCAAACAGGGCGAACGATATGCGCACTGAGTCAACCTCATTCTTCTTGCCGATAAGTTTGGCGAACGTATATCCCTGTCCGTTATGTACAAGCTGTTCCACCTGGCCAACGCGTGCCGTGTCCAGATATGAGCGGAGTATAGGGTTCTGTACATCGCGCATCGGTGTGGAGACGCGGTTTGTCACGAATGCCGTGTTGCCCTGGAGCGAATTTACCCCGGTTGAGTCAGTACGGAGTGTGGCGATGGCGTTTGCAGCCTCGGCCTCATATCGGCGGATGTCCTCAGCTGAGGGCTGGATGGGCACGATGATATAGTTGATGGCCCGTCCGGGTTCTGCTATGCGGTACATTTCCCGGTTCTTTGACCATTCAGCCTTGATCTCGTCATCCGACACGTTGAAATCGGTGTCAGGGAGGGAAGTGAAGTCCTTGGCCACATACGAGATATGGGATGTGGTGTTCATGTCCGCCGTACGCGCTTCAGCGTCAACGGGGTTGGCGCTATAGAGGCCGGAGATGAGGTCGGTGAACTTCTGGTACTTGATGGCCTCTTCGAGCTGCTGCTCCTGCTGGGCCCACAGCGCGCGCAGCTGCTGTGCGGTCTGCTGGTCGCTGATGCCGTATTTTGCGGGGTTCGACACAGCATCGAACACTGCTTCGCCGGATATGTTCTGCAGCCCGAGCGACTGTGATATCTGGTAGATGAACTGCTGTACGGCAGGATGGGGGACAGCGCCTGTCATACCGTTGGATATCTCTGAATCGGACACTGTGATGCCAAGGTCAGCGATCTCCTGGTTGATGAGGGCCTGGGTGAGGAGCTGCTGGATGGCCATCTGGCGGAGCGCTTCGCTGTCAGGGTTCTGGCCTTGGGCCTGGGCCTGCTGGCTTAACTGTTCCACACGTTCCGAAACTTTGTTGTAGTCGATGGATTGTCCGGCTGTTTTGGCCATTGTTGTACCGTGTCCGAAGAACGAACGGCCGGAGGTGAGGAAGTCACCGAGAATAAAGGCAAGAAGCGCCACGATAATGATGGTGAAAAGCAGCGCCGATTTCTTGCGGATTTTTTCTAATGTTGCCATTTTGAGGTATTAAGGTAGATTTTTTGATATTATTCGTGATAATGCAATAATCGCACAAAGATACATTTTTTTTGCATTCAATCAAAATGGATTATGCCAATAACTTGCATTTGGCCTCATCACAGGCCTGATTTTGTCTATCAAAGCCCGAAAGCCTCCCTCACGCGGTCTGCCATGTCGGTCTTCTCCCATGTGAACAGTTCCACTTCCATAGTCTTCTCCCCTTCGTATTTGGACGAGAAATGCTTGGTCACCACGCGCGGCTCGCGGCCCATATGGCCGTAGGCGGCTGTCTCCTCATAGATAGGGTTGCGAAGCTTCAGGCGCTGTTCGATGGCATGCGGGCGCATGTCGAATATGGCGGATATGCGTTCTGATATCTCCGCGTCTGAAAGCCCGACATGCGCTGTGCCGAACGTGTCGGCATACAGGCTCACCGGATGCGCCACACCGATAGCGTATGCCACCTGTATCAGTACCCGGTCTGCCACCCCGGCGGCCACCATGTTCTTGGCTATGTGGCGTGCGGCATATGCGGCCGAACGGTCTACCTTCGACGGGTCCTTGCCCGAGAATGCCCCGCCGCCATGTGCGCCATGGCCGCCATAGGTGTCCACTATTATTTTCCTGCCGGTCAGGCCGGTGTCGCCGTGAGGGCCTCCGATTACAAATTTCCCGGTCGGGTTCACATGTAGGGTGTACCTGTCGTCAAACAAGGCGGCGATGTCTTCCGGAAGCTTGGCTATCACGCGTGGGAGCAGTATGCATTGCACATCGTCCCTGATTTTCTCCACCATCTGCCTGTCGGCCTCGTCCTGGGAAAGGCCTTCGGCTGCGGGGATGAACTCGTCGTGTTGGGTGGATATCACTATCGTGTTGACCCTTACCGGGCGGTGGCATTCGTCATATTCTACTGTCACCTGGCTTTTCGAGTCAGGCCGCAGGTAGGTCATCAGCTTGCCTTCGCGGCGTATCTGGGAAAGCTCGCGCAATAGCATATGGCTCAGTGATAGCGTAAGCGGCATCAGTTCGGGTGTCTCATTGGTGGCGTATCCGAACATCATCCCCTGGTCGCCTGCACCCTGTTCCTCGGCTGTCTCGCGCTCGACTCCACGGTTGATGTCACCGCTCTGCTCGTGCAGCGCCGAGAAGACACCGCATGCGTTGCCGTCGAACTTTAGCTCTGAGCGGTTGTAGCCTATGCCGGTTATCACACGGCG
This sequence comes from Muribaculaceae bacterium, assembly GCA_009775535.1. Classification (GTDB taxonomy): domain Bacteria; phylum Bacteroidota; class Bacteroidia; order Bacteroidales; family Muribaculaceae; genus CAG-873. The sequence continues at coordinate 1,106 of VSPW01000108.1, read as the reverse complement.
GGTAACGTCCATCAGGTCGATGTATGCGTTGCTCTTCACCTCTCCGGCCACTATAACCTGCCCAGTCGTCACCAATGTCTCGCAAGCCACCTTCGATTGTGGGTCGTATGCCAGGAATTCGTCAAGTATGGCGTCCGAAATCTGGTCTGCCACTTTGTCAGGATGCCCCTCGGACACTGACTCTGATGTAAATAGGTAGTTCATTTGCTGTATTTTTTTATTTGTTGTTGTCATAAAGTACGCACAATGCGGCGGGTCACTTCAAGACAGGGCGGCGGATGCGCCAAGTGAGCCGTTGGATTATGCCAGCAAAGAACCAGAATGGGGATTTCCCGCGGTTTTAGCATTTTTTCGGGTGGTTGCAAGCAGCCAAATTTGTCCACCGGCGCGGCGCGCCTCGTCATGAGGCTGCAAAGTTAGCTATAATTTGCGTCATCTAGTGAACATTAGTGTTAAAAAACGCGGCAACATGACTTAAAATTGTCACGCTGCCGCGTCTGTTATGGTCTTTTGCGGGATCATGGACGGTCAGTCCTCCTTTCCGCGGATTTTGGCTTTGTTTTTGGTCTTTGTTGTCGATGACGAGTCAAGGTCCTTCTCCTCCTTCAGGTCTAGTTCATTGCCTTCGGAATCGATTATCCGGTATTGCAGGTATGCCAGCGCCTGGTCGGGGACAACCTTGAACTGGCGTCCGAACTCCCTGCGCCATTTCCCGTACATTGAGAAAAGTCCTTTCTTTATGTAGGCGTCCACAAACGGGTGGACATACATTATGAACCCTTGCTTGCCAAGGGTGTTGACCAGATAGTCGATCTTTTCCTTTAGCGTGTCGGTGAACAGCAGCGACGGTTGCACCTCTCCGCGTCCGTAGCACGATGGGCACGCCTCGGAGGTCACTATGTCCAGGGCCGGACGTACGCGCTGGCGCGTTATTTGCATCAGCCCGAATTTGCTCAGGGGCAGTATATTGTGCCTTGCCCTGTCGTTGGCCATCACTTGCTTCATGTGCTCATATAGCTGTTGCCGGTGCTCGGCCTTGTTCATGTCGATGAAATCGACTACGATGATTCCCCCCATGTCGCGCAATCGTAGTTGCCGCGCAATCT
>VSPW01000107.1 GCA_009775535.1 Muribaculaceae bacterium | reverse complement strand
ATGGCATATGACGTCAAGGTCAAGGTAGGCCAGCGCTCAGGCATAGACAGCATCACCGGCGACGCCACAGACGCCCCGGCAGAGTTCTACAACCTGCAGGGCATCCGCATGGACGGAAACAGCCTCACCCCAGGCATATACATCATGCGTCAGGGAAGCAAGGCTACAAAAGTGCTTGTTCGATAAAAGGATTACATTCTATAAAAAGGAGATGGTATGGCCTTGTTAGCCATACCATCTCTCATTTTTATATATAAACTAAACGTGGAACGGCCTCACGGTAGCTCCACGTTAGATAATAAACCAATCATTATCACATTTCTTGCAATGGAAAAAGTATTCTTGCTATGTATATAAAACATAGGACACTGCAAATGGTTCACGAAATCGAAAAAATACAACATAAAAAAACTTCAAGACAATTGCCTTGAAGTTAATGAGTGTCGGGGTGAGAAGACTCGAACTTCCGACCTCCACGTCCCGAACGTGGCGCGCTGCCAACTGTGCTACACCCCGAGTTGGCTACTATTACGGATAGCGACTGCAAAGTTAATCATTTTTTCAATAATTAGCAATCCTATATCCGTTAAATTTAATATTAAGACCGGATAATACTATATTTCGCCATCTACTGGCTTCTTATCGGTATTGCCTCCAGGCTTACGACGCCCCCTGGAACGGAGCTTACGCTGTACGGAAGCCTCTGAGGCTTTTCCAGTGTCATTTGATTCCTGCTGCTGGCCTTGATCAGGTTGCTTGCCTTGAAAATTTCTCCGTGGACGGTCCTTACGTCCATGCCCATAACCACCGGCACTCTTCTTTTTCCTCCTATCATTATCCTGTGCAGAGTCTGCCTCTGAAGGCGCATTCCCTAGCCCAGATGACAGCGGAATCCTGTTGACTTTATATCCCAAAAACTTTTCTATACGAGCAAACTTGGGCTGGTCGCGTTCCCCGACAAGGGTCACAGCCATACCATCATTATTTGCCCTGGCCGTGCGCCCAATTCGGTGCACATAGTCTTCAGCCTCACGCGGAACATCATAATTGACCACCATAGATATATCATCTATATCTATCCCACGTGCTAGTATATCCGTGGCAACAAGGATATCTAGGCGACCTGAACGAAAACCGTGCAAAACCTCATCACGCTGAGTCTGGTCAAGATCGGAATGCATCTCTGCCGCCTTAAGTCCAGCCCTGCGCAGTTCCCGCGTCAAATCCTTCACCTTTAATTTTGACGCTGCAAAGACTATTACGCGTTTGGAATGTGCAGTGCGGAAAAGTTGGAGCAACATAGGGGTCTTCTGGCCCTCATGGCATATGCATGCTCGCTGATCTATCTTTTCTGTAGGACGTGACACCGCAATGCTCACTTCTACAGGATTCGTCAATATATCATTTGCCAGGCGGCGTGTTTTCGGAGGCATTGTAGCAGAAAACATAAGTGTCTGCCGATTGGCAGGCAACAATTTGACTATCTGCATTATATCATCATGAAAGCCCATATCCAGCATACGGTCAGCCTCATCAAGGATAAAAAACGACACCTTTGAAAGATCCACATATCCCATCTGTATATGATCCAACAAGCGACCTGGAGTTGCTATGACCACATCTGCTCCAGCTTTAAGACCATGCTGCTGACGCGAAAAATTACGGCCGTCAGTACCTCCATATATGGCCAAAGAACTTACAGGCAGGAAATATGCGAAACCCTCCATCTGACGGTCTATCTGTTGTGCAAGCTCACGGGTAGGCGACATCACAAGACAGTTTATGGCGTCCGTCGGATAACCTCCGTCTGCAATACGGTCTATCACCGGCAGAAGGTACGCAGCTGTCTTGCCTGTACCAGTCTGTGCACATGCTATAAGGTCATGACCCTCTAATATTACGGGAATAGTCTGTTCCTGTATTGGGGTACATTCGTCAAATCTCATTGCATCCAAGGCATCAAGCACCTCATAGCTCAAGTCAAGCTCGTCAAATTTCATCAATTACACTGTTTTTGTAACAAGAGAGCCTCCTTAAGCAGGAGGCTCTTTATATTCACCATTATGAGTGATCCGGACGGGATTCGAACCCATGACCGTCTGCTTAGAAGGCAGATGCTCTATCCAGCTGAGCTACCGGACCGACCTTGCGTGGTGCAAAGATACGCAATTTTTGAATAAACCGCAATTTTTGAATCCGGTTTTAAAATTTCATATCAAATACCACATAGCCAGATATGACAAGGCCAACAAAACAATCAATATCCATGCCAATTCACGCCTGCCAGGATACGACAGATATGCACATACGCCCGAAAGTATGACAAAAGCAGGGAAAATTTTTATCAGATACCTGATTTCTTCCGTATTGGCATCGGATGCCCCTGTCAAGATATAAAACGGGACTATAGGAATCACCATAAGTATTATAAGTACCGTCATCCATACAGGAGTGCGCCCTTGCGGTTTCGCTTCACTCATTTTTTACTGTTTTTTGATTTACCTTCCAGATAGGATTCAACGGTAATTCCTATGCCTCGTTCCAGCGAAAACTTCGGATTAAACCCAAAATCACGTTGCGCATCTGAAATATCGGCACACCAATTGCGCTGGCGCATTATTTTGAACTTGTCGCGGTTGAGGGTGGAAGGCTTCATCTTCATGACTCCCCATTTTTCGGCAACGACAGAAGCGGCATAGACCATCCACATTGGCAGCTTCAACGGAATCACCCATTTCTTTCCAAGTGCACGGGCCACGATTGTGCGGAACTCCCGCTGTGTATATGCACGGTCCTCGGATATTATATATTTACGGCGGTTCACCCCTGCATCCAGGGCATCCATCATGGCATTGACCAAATCTTCTACATATATGAACGTCAACATCTGGCGGCGGTATCCCACACCGAAATCAAAATGGGAATCAATACTCTTGACCATCATAAGATAATCCTGCTCATGCGGTCCATAGACCCCTGTAGGACGGAATATGATATACGGAAATTCAGGTATTGTCTCCAAATAAGTCTCCGCCTTTATCTTTGAGAGGCCGTAGCGGGTATTGGGATTAGGTACTGTGGACGCACTTAGTGGGGTATATCCTTTCTCATCGCCAGGACCGAGGGCACTGAGGCTACTCATGAAAAGGAATCTCTCCGGTATCATACCTGTTTCCCTAAGAGCCTCTACAAAATTCCTGAGATAAAGATAGTTTATCTTATTAAAATCGGAAAAATTGGCACATTTAGTAGCCCCGAGATTATAGATTATATAGTCCCAACGTCCTGACGGCGGCGCACAGGCTTTCAGTTCCCGTGATATGGCTGCAGTATCATCATAATCAAACACCACAAAATTCAGTCGCGAGTCTGTAAGATATCGGCGTGACGTAGTTCCCCGTATGCCTACCCATGTATTGTAACCACGCTGAATGGCAGCATCGGCAATGAACCCACCGATAAACCCACCAGCACCTATAATAAGGATTGTCTTCATTTTAAATTAAAATATCGTAGAAACTATAGCCTTATTGTATGAAGCCATTGTTAGCTTTGCCAATTCGGTATTTGTGAATCTCTTTATGTGCCTGCGGCCATACTCTACCATCTTGCTGCATAGGTAACTGTCATCAAGCAAACGCCGCGCATTGTCTATATAGCCGTCAACATCATCTGGGGATACGTATATTCCTCCGCGTCCTCCGGCTTCTTCCAGGCACGAACCTGTACAGGCTATCACCGGGACACCGGCCGAAAGCGACTCTACAAGCGGTATACCAAAGCCCTCATATCGTGACGTATAACTTGAAAAACAGGCCATTGCATAAAGTGCCGGCAAATCGGCAAAAGGTACGTTTTCTAGGAAAATGACACGTCCTGAAAGCCGGTTTTCAGCAATATAGCTGTCCAGTTCCCGGGCATAAGCGGTACGCCGTCCTACAATAACAAGCTTAACATCATTTGGAAGACCTTGCAACGCCTTTATAGCCAAAAGCTGGTTCTTGCGCAGCTCCACAGATCCTACAGCTATATAATAGCGCTCGGGTAGGGAATACCTGGCGGCCACCTCCTGCCGCTTCTGCAAATCTTGAGGCAAGGCAAATTGTGGATGGCAGCCCTGATATATCACATCTACCTTGTCGGGCGATATGCCATAGTCATTGACAATATCATCCTTGGTGCGCTGGCTTACTGCTATAACACGGCTGGCAATCCGGCAAGACCTCCGGAATTTGAAATCATATATCTGACTGTCTATAGCCTTATATGCCTGCGGCATACGCCGGAATATTATATCATGGATTGTCACTACAGAAGGTATGCCTGATGATGCAATATTCAACGGCAACTCGTTGCTCAACCCGTGAAACAATGTCACCCCGTCACGCAACAACTGACGAGTCATTCCTCCCGAACGCCATAAAGACCGGAATATCCTGCCAGATTTGGTGTCAGGGGTAACCACATTGACGTTTTCACGTCCGACCAAAGAGGATAAACGTGGATTTTCCCTCATTTTAGGGGCATACAGCCTATATTGGTTTTGCGGATAGCAGGCAGACAGCACATCCACCACAAGACGGCTATAGTTACCGAGTCCCGTGTTATTTGCGACGGCACGTTTAGCATCAAATCCTATAATCAATTCTTCCATAGCCCCAAATTTACATAATTCTTGTGAAATAATATGATGCCTTAATTTAGATTGTGTAATTTTGCATATTATTATTCCTATCAAAACAAGTTTTTTACATGGCAAATACCGACAGTCCCCAACAAGGCCAACAACATAAAACATATAAGGACGATTTCAGCAGACGGATTAAAGAAATAGCCCTAACACGTTGGATTAGGTTCTCCATCGTTGCTCTTATTTTCCTTGCTTGGGTAGCATGGATGGGAAACTGGTGGCTTTCCATATTCATCATCCTGCTTTTTGACATATATATAACCGGATACATACCGCTTACATGGTGGAAAAAAAGCAAAAACAAGGCTATACGTTCCGTGATGAGCTGGGTAGATGCCATCGTATATGCAATAATACTGGTATATTTCGTATTCAATTTCATAGGACAGAACTATCAGATACCATCATCATCACTTGAAAAGACTCTGCTTACTGGAGACTACCTATGGGTAAACAAACTAACATATGGGCCTAGAGTACCGATGACACCAATACATTTTCCATTGGTACACAATACATTGCCTATAATAGGCACAAAAAGCTATACAGAATGGCCTTCATTGGAATACCGCAGGCTTAAAGGCTTCAGAAATGTTGAATCAGGTGATATAGTGGTATTCAATTTCCCGGCCGGCGACACTGTGGCACTCAAGATACAGAACCCTGACTATTATACTCTTGTAGAGATGCAGGGTAGGGAATCCATACAAAACAACCCTGAAATGTATGGCGATATTGTCTACCGGCCTGTTGACCGCAGGGAAAACTATGTAAAACGCGCAGTGGCTCTTCCTGGTGACAATTTCAAGATTGTCAATGACACAATTTTCATAAACGGCAAACCTCAGCCATTTCCTGAAAATGTGCAATTCCGCTATCTGCTCCAATTAAACACATCTCTGACCGAAGAGATGTGCCATGATATGGGTATTGCACTCGAGGATGTCAACAGGGAAATATTTGATGAAGGTACAATCTACAACCTACGCCATACCGGAATACTCCCAGCCGCCGATGACGCATCTTTCTACTATACAATACCTGTGTCTAAACCAATATTAGACGACATGCACTCACGCGGAATACTCCGCGGATCGGCAAAGGTAAATGATTTCAACAATGCGCCATACCCATATCTGTTTCCCAAGGGCACTGATTGGACATTGTCTAATTATGGCGGGGAAAATGGTATCACTATCCCCCAAAAAGGAATGACCGTAGAACTGAACCCTAAGACATGGGCACTATACAACCGCGCAATCCGCAATTATGAAAACCATCCTTCAGCCGAAATCCGGGAAGACGGAAAGGTATATATAGACGGAAAGATAGCTGATTCCTATACATTCAAAATGGACTATTATTTCATGATGGGAGACAACAGGGATAATTCGCAGGATTCACGTTTCTGGGGTTTTGTGCCCGAAGACCATATTGTTGGTACGCCGATGTTCGTACTTATATCTTTTGACAAAGACCGCAGCCTCTTTAATGGAGGCATACGCTGGAACAGAATATTCAAGGATGCAAATCCAGACAAATAATCCGCTTGCAGTACGTAGCGCGGGGATAACAGGACTGTTCGCCCCGCAGCTGTTTGCCCGCGTTGGGTATTACGCCGCAATGGCCGGATATACCCAAGCGGTAATTGATACATCCTTGCGCTATGACAAACGGTTTAAATCAGCCCACCGGTATACAATAATAGATACACGGGACAATTTAGACCTGACCGTGCCAATAAAAAAGCCTGAAGGAAACGGAAACACGTGGGATTCTGTATATATTTCATCCCATGGACATTGGTGGGACGTACACCGTACCGCACTTGAATCGGCATATGGACGCACACCGTTCTTTGAATTCTATTTTGACCGTTTTTCAAGCATTTTCCAAGCTCCAGAAAAATGGGATATGGAAACAACTGTAGGGAGCTTGATACGCGCTACAGACAGTATTATACGTAATATACTGGGCATCCGTACGTCCGTATCATATACCGATAGCGGATACGGCATAGAAGCAGAAGACCTACGCAA
>VSPW01000106.1 GCA_009775535.1 Muribaculaceae bacterium | reverse complement strand
GGATATAGGCAAGGGCCTTCAACCCGACTGTAAAGTTCCCCAGCCATGCCGACACCGACCCCAGGGCCTCCGGGGTTGAAGTGAGCACACTGTAGCTTCCGTCACCGTCCCTGACCACGCGCGGCACAGGAAGGAACTGCTGCAAACCGTCACGCACTCCGACAGGCCCTGAACCTGGCCCTCCTCCGCCGTGGGGGGTGGAGAATGTCTTATGCAGGTTGATATGCATGACATCGAAACCCATGTCGCCGGGACGCGCCACGCCCAGCATCGGGTTCAGGTTAGCGCCATCGTAATACATCAATGCCCCTACGGCATGTACGGCATCGGCTATTTCGGGAATCCGTTTCTCAAACATCCCCACAGTGTTGGGATTTGTCATCATCACAGCGGCAACGGTGTTGTCAAGCTTGGACCGCAGGTCATCGACATCAACAGTGCCGTCCGGCATGCTCCCTACTTCCACCACCTTATATCCGGCCACAACAGCCGATGCCGGGTTGGTGCCATGGGCAGAATCCGGGACTAGGACCTTGTCACGCGCGAAATCCCCACGGGAGTCATGGTAGGCATGTATGACCATCAGGCCTGTGAGCTCGCCATGAGCCCCGGCAAACGGGTTAAGGGTGAATTCGGCCATGCCGCCTATCTCACACAGCGCCGACTGGAGCATATGATATGCCTCCAGCGCACCTTGCACCGTTGACGCCGGCTGGTAGGGATGAAGGGCGGCAGTCACCGGCGACGATGCCATTTCATCGTTAATCTTCGGGTTGTACTTCATGGTGCATGACCCAAGTGGGTAAAACCCTGTGTCAACGCCGAAATTATTTGTGCTCTGGTTGGTGTAGTGGCGTACCACCGTAGGTTCGTCCACTTCCGGCAACCCAAGCGGCGCCTGGCGCATAAGCCCTTGGGGAATGCAGTCAAGGCCTCCGTCAAACCTGTTGCGCGGAAGTGAATATCCCCGGCGTCCGGGGCGTGAATGCCCGAAAATCAACGGGCTGTATAATTCTCGGTTCATGGCTGTTCAAAATTTTCGACAATTCCGACAAATCTATCCATATCGGCCTGGGTCTGCATTTCGGTGACGGCGACAAGCAACGTATGGCTATCGGCCTTCACGCCGGCAAGTATGCCCTCAGATGCGCAGCGTCCAATCAGCGCATCTATATCAAGGTCGGTATGCAAGGCAAATTCATCAAGGAATGGGCTGGATGGATATTTCAAGGACATCTTTCCGGTGGCGCACAGACGCCCGGCAAGGGCATGTGCCCCTGCACAGCCTATATTGTTGACCTCGCGCATGCCCTGAGGGCCCATCAACGAAAGGTATATGGCGACATGAAGTGCCATCAGTCCCTGGTTGGAACAGATGTTGCTGGTGGCCTTACCTCGGCGTATATGCTGTTCCCGTGCCTGCAACGTCAGGACAAACACCCTTTGGCCGCGGCTGTCGACCGTAGCACCGACAATGCGGCCCGGCATCTTGCGCATGAGCGCTTCGGTGGAGCAAAGGAAGCCCAGGTACGGGCCTCCGAAGTTCAGCGGCATACCCAGGCTCTGGGCATCGCCGGCTGCTATATCTGCCCCCCATTCGCCAGGGGTACGCAGTACGGCAAGCGAAGAGGCCTTACAGTTCATTATCATCAGTGCCTTTGCGGCATGTATCCTGTCGGCAACGCCTGTGAAGTCCTCTATTATACCATAGTAGTTTGGCGAAGGGAGGATAACCCCCGCCACATCGCCGCCATCCAGCATGGCATACATCGCCTCAAGGTCGGTGATACCGTCCTCAGTGGCTGGAATTGAGTCAAGGCATATCTTGTGATACCTGGCATATGTGGCGGCCACAGTCCGGACCGCAGGATTGACCGTAGCCGATACCAACACCCTCGAACGCTTACGCGAGGCCGCTACGGCCATCATCATGGCTTCGGCTGTGGCCGTAGCCCCATCGTACATTGAGGCGTTGGACACATCGAGGCCCGTAAGGGAGGCCATCATGCTCTGGTATTCAAAAATATACTGCAATGTGCCCTGTGAAATCTCGGGCTGGTAGGGGGTGTATGCCGTAAGATATTCTGAGCGCGACAGCAATGCAGAAATCACAGCAGGGGTGCAATGGTGGTAAAAACCTGCCCCGGCGAAACACACCAGGTTACGGTCCTTGTCCTCCAGCGACTTGAAGAAGTCGCGTATCTCCTTTTCGCTCATGGCTTCAGGGAGGCTGTACCCGTCCTTAAGCCGCAACTGCGGCGGGACATCCCTATACAGGTCCTCCAGGGAGGAGGCGTTGCATGCTTTCAGCATCGCCTCCACATCTTCCGGAGTATGGGGAAAATATCGGTGTAGATTCATGCCCGTATATTCTATTCCTTGCTGCACAAGGCATTGTAAGCGTCAGAGTCCAACAGCGACTCCAATTCGGAAGCGTCTGACATCTCCACCTTTATAATCCAGTTTGCAACGGGGTCTTCGTTGATGAGCTTAGGGTTGTCAATAAGCAGCCCGTTGATTTCGACCACAGCGCCACTTACCGGCGCAAACAGGTCGGAGGCCGCCTTTACGCTTTCTATAGCGCCGAAATCCTCACCGGCAACCACGTCATCGCCGACTTCCGGCATATCCACATATACCACATTGCCCAGCTGGCGGGCTGCATATTCAGTGATACCTATATAGGCTACGTTGCCCTCAATACGGGCATATTCATGGGAAGGGAGATAGTAAGTCATGATAAATTGATTTTTGGATTTGTATATTTCGTTTTATTTCTTGTAGTTAGGCGTATAGAAACGCTTGCCGATGACTGTAGCGGGGAATACCTTACGGCGGACACGTACCTGCAAGCCTGTGCCAACCTTTGAATGGCCCGCACTGACAAGGGCCATCGCAAGGTTTTCATCGAGTGTGATGCTGTGGTAGCCCGTAGTGACAGCCCCTACGACATTGCCGGCCGCATCAAGCACCTCGTATCCATGGCGCGGTATCGCCTGTCCTTCAACCTTAAGGCCTACGCACTTGCGTGCCAGTCCGGCAGCTTTCTGGGCGGCAAGCGCATCCTTGCCTATAAATTCTGGCTTGTCCATCTTCACAAACATTCCCAGTCCGGCTTCAAGGGGCGTAATGTCCTCGTCCAGCTCATCGCCATACAGAGGCAGTCCGGCCTCAAAACGGAGGGTGTCGCGGCATCCAAGCCCACAGGGCTGCACGCCAGCCTTGACCAGCATGTCCCAAAATTCACTAATCCTTTCATCAGAGGCATATATCTCAAAGCCGTCCTCACCTGTATAACCTGTACGGCTTACAATGATGTCAGGGTCGCCATCGTATACCTTCCATGTCTCAAATGTATAGAAGTCCAGCCCGGAACTGTCCATGCCAAGCACATCCCGCATACACCGTTCGGCATCAGGGCCCTGCACGGCAATCTGGCTGTATACGTCGCTTTCATCTTCAACCGTCACATCGAATGCGCCGGCATGTGACTTTATCCACTTCACGTCCTTGTCGATATTTGAGGCGTTTATCACCAGGAAATATTCATCGTCAGACACCTTGTAGACAAGCAGGTCGTCAACTACCCCTCCATCTGCGTTGAGCATCATGCCGTAGAATATTTTACCGTCGGGAGCTCCGGCGATGTCGTTTGAGAATATGTGGTTCACGAACCGGCATGCATCACTTCCGGACACACGCACCTCTCCCATATGACTTACATCGAACACGCCGCAGCGCTGGCGCACGGCATTGTGCTCTTCGACTATGCCTTTATACTGTATTGGCATGTCAAACCCGCCGAAAGGGCTCATCAGCGCACCAAGGGCCACATGGCGGTCATGAAGGTAGGTTGTTTTCAATTGTTCCATGGTATCTATGTTGGATTTAGAATGTTATCTGTCAAAAATTCGGCCAGGATTTCCGTGTCAAGGCCGGCTATGTATCTTGAAGCGTCTACCCCTTTCAATGCACGGGCTATTCCGTCAAGCGAGAGTGGGACACCTCTCAGAAACGACATAAGTTCCGCAGATGCGCCGTCGGCAAGCGGGAAGAAATCCCCGTCAATGGCGGCATCGGCAATATTCCTGCCATCGGCCGACAACGCCACGCTGACATTTAGTTCCCCCACCCCGCTGACACGTCCGGAAACCGACCTGACCGCACTTCCGGACAAACGGTGTGTGCGGCCATGCCTAATCCATTCCTCCGAACGGTATCCTTGCTCCATACTCTCTATCTGCGCCACCTGTGATGGCGTTAGCTCCAACGGGACGCCACTGGTAAGCGCCGAAACGGCATGGAGCTCGAAATCATCTATATTAAGTCCGGGGAGATGCTCGCTTATGGTAGTGACATGTGCCGCCACCGACTGCACCTGTTTGGACTCCATTTTGGAACGCGACGGGGTGATTGCCCTGAGCATATGCCCCATATCAGTGGAAAACAGCATTGTACCATGCACTATACTACGGCCAGGAAGACGGTAGAACGCATTGCCCGACACTTTCCGAGTACCTATATACACATCATTACGCCCTGTGGCCGATGCTTCAAGGCCTAACGATGACAGCATGCCGGCTATCATGGACGTATAACGGGAAAATATGGTCTGGACGTCATCGCCTGACGCCGTTATATACGACATCATTATATTGTCCATATCGGCATACACACATCCACCGCCACTTTTGCGTCTATAGAAACCAATCCCGTTGCGGCGGCAGTAGTCAATGTCGACTTCGGCTTCTATATTCTGGTTACGCCCGAATATTACCGTGGGGCTTACACGCCATGTGAAAAACCAGTCCCCTGCCGGGAGATTGAGAGCAACCCATTCCTCCATGGCGAGATAGAACGGCAACTGCCGCCCGCCATCATCAGGCAATATTACATGTCTCATATCTGCTGGAGTGTTTTTATGCTTCTGTCCCCCAAATTTACTACTTTTTTCCAAACACCGTAAAAAACAGCTGTTAAAAAGCAGCAATTCATGCCGTACAACATGGTTTGCTACGGTCATCCCTGACGGCCGAACGCAAAAAGCTTGTTGTATGCAAAATTGGCAAACGTATATACCACCATGCCTATAAGAGTAGCTACACCATAACCGCCAAGGGTAAACCCGGCAAACTGCCATTCCAACTTCCCGAGGCCTGAAAACGATGTAAGAAGCCACACAACGGCCAGCTGGAGGCCATAGCACAGGCCGAACCCTATCAGAAACCTTACGGCCTCGCGACGGCATCCGCCATGCGAACGGAACACCCATACCCTATTCCATATAAACGAATTGGCCACACCCAGCGCATAGCCTATGATATTTGACACATAGGGGTCGATCCCGGCAAGCGACTTGCAAACGAATATGCCCAACAGGGTAACCAGGGTGTTGGACAAACCTACCAGACAATATTCCACAAACTGCACCCCGGACGCATGCGACACCGCTACCTTCATGTTTCCCGTTCGCCGTTTTCAACCTTCAATATCGGCAGAGACCAGCCATAGTACACCGCCAGGACACGCAGGCCGATGACCACAATGGCGCACGACACCTGCTGCACAACCGGGGAAAAGCCGACAACCGATGTCAGCCAATATGCCACACCGCCCAGCAGGCAGGCCGTGGCATAGATGTCCTTACGGAAAAACAGGGGCATGTCGTTGATGAGTATGTCGCGCACCACCCCTCCAAACGAACCTGTGATGACCCCCATGACAATGGCCACCCACATGGGCAGACCGGCCAATAGGGTCTTCTGTATGCCTATCACCACAAACAGCGCAAGCCCGATGGCATCGAATATGAACAGCGTCTTCATGCCCCCGACCAATGTACGTTTGAACAGTATCACAACCAGAAGAGAGAGTCCGGTGACACTCAGATACATCGGCGTCTGCATCCAGAACACGGGAATACCCAGCAGGAGGTCGCGCAGCGTACCGCCGCCTATGGCTGTGATAAGGCCTACTACATATGCACCGAACCAGTCGAAACATTTGGCAGCGGCAAGCCTTATACCGCTTATGGCAAAGGCAATCGTGCCAAGCACCTCGATAATTAGAAGGAACGTGCTGTCCATGGCTATTCTACCGGATTTTTCTTGATGTCCGACATATGTTTCCGGCACAGGTCAGACAATTCACATACATGGCACTGTGGAGTCCGGGCTTTGCAGACATACCGTCCGTGCAATATCAGCCAATGATGCGCCAGGGGCACTACATCGTGCGGAAGATGCTTCATAAGCGTCCTTTCTGTCTCCAGCGGCGACTTGCTTCCGGTAGTCAGCCCCAACCGCTCGCTCACACGGAAAACGTGGGTGTCCACTGCCATCGCCGACTGGCCGAACACCACAGACAGTATCACATTCGCCGTCTTTCGCCCCACACCGGGCAACGACAACAGGCTGTCCATGTCGGAAGGCACTTCGCCACCGAACTCGCCGGCCAGCTTCCTGGACATGCCTACGAGCGAACGGGTCTTATTGTTGGGATAGGAACAGCTCTTTATATATTCATATATCTCCTCCGGTTCAGCCTGCGCCATGGCCTCGGCGGTAGGATAGGCCTCGAAAAGTGGAGGAGTAATCATATTGACACGTTTGTCTGTACATTGGGCGGAAAGTATCACCGCCACAAGACACTGGAACGGGGATGCGAACCTAAGTTCCGTCTCCGCCACAGGAAGTATCTCCTTGAACCGCGCCACAATGGCGTCATATCGCTGCTGACGTGTCATGCCTATTATGTATCAACTTATAAACCTTATAA
>VSPW01000105.1 GCA_009775535.1 Muribaculaceae bacterium | reverse complement strand
CTATATACATTAAGCATTTTTGTAGCTTCTTCCAATGCCTCTTCCGATGTTGCATGTGCTGTATGTCCTTCTTGCCACAGGAACTCAGCTGTACGTAGGAACATACGGGTACGCATTTCCCAACGCATGACATTTGCCCATTGGTTACATAGTATTGTCAGATCGCGGTATGAATTTATCCAGTTGCGGTATGTGTTCCAAATTATTGTTTCTGAGGTCGGCCGTATGATAAGCTCCTCTTCCAATTTTGCGTCAGGATCAACAACGACACCGTTTCCATCCGGATCGTTTTTCAGCCTGTAGTGTGTGACTACGGCACATTCCTTGGCAAAACCTTCTACATGTTCTGCTTCACGGCAAAGGAATGATTTTGGGATTAGGAGCGGGAAATAGGCATTTTGATGGCCTGTCTCTTTGAACATACGGTCAAGTTGCTGCTGCATTTTTTCCCATATGGCATATCCATACGGTTTGATGACCATACATCCTCGTACAGGTGACTGTTCGGCCAGGTCGGCTTTTATTATAAGGTCATTATACCACTGTGAGTAATTATCCTTACGCTTGGTAAGGTCTTTCAATTCTTTAGCCATGTATGATGTCGTTTTCTTTTATTTTCCAGTTTGGTCTATTATTTTGTTTTATCTTCAATCCAACGGCGGGCATTGACAAAAGCATCAATCCATGGTGTTGCCTCGTCATTGCGGTGTGAGTATGGGTAATATCCGCATTGCCACGGGAATATTGCTCTTTCAGGGTGGGGCATCATTGCCACATGGCGACCATCGGCGGAGGCTATAGCGGCTACAGCTGAACGTGAACCGTTGGGGCATCCTGGATATGTGCGGTAGCTGTATCGGGCAACTACATTATATTTATCCAGAGCTTCCGGAAGATTGAAGCGTCCTTCTCCGTGGGCAACCCATACACCTAGGCGGCTTCCACTGAAATCGCCGAACATTACGGAGTTGTTTTGGGCAAAGGATACAGTCAGGAATTGAGACTCAAATTTATGTGAGATGTTATGTTCCATGTGTGTACGCTTGCTGTGTTCAGGATTGATGAGGTTGAGCTCAATCATCAGCTGGCAACCGTTACATATGCCTAACGAAAGGGTATCTGGTCTGCTATAGTATTTTTCAAGCGCGCGGCGTGCATTTTCGTTCCAAAGGAAACCGCTGGCCCATCCTTTTGCAGAGCCAAGCACATCGCTGTTTGAGAAGCCACCACAGAATACAATCATATTTATGTCTTCAAGCGTTTCCCGTCCGCTCATTAGGTCTGTCATGTGCACATCTTTTACATCAAATCCTGCCAGATGTAGGGTATATGCCATTTCTCGGTCTCCGTTCACACCTTTTTCACGGATTATGGCAGCACGTATACCACTGCGTGATTTGCGTGATTCGGACAATCCGCGTCCGGCAAGTGTTGCGTTATGCGATGACGGGAATATATAGCGTATAGGTTGGCGTTTGTAGTTCTCAAAACGTAGTGATGCACATTTGTCACCGCTTTGAAGCCGGTCAAGTTCATATGATGTATGGAACCATACATCACGTAGGAAATCTATGCCAATCAGATGGTCTGTGCCTTCGTGCTCTATCATTATTGTACGCTCCTTGGAAGGCATACCAATAGGGAAATACTTAATGCCAGCATCATCAAGAGTAGATTCGACAATAGCTTTTTTAGTGTCATCCACCTGTATTACCATAGCTGGGTTTTCTGCGAACAGGATTTTGACTAGATCATGTTCGCCGTACATAGCAAATCCTTTTGTGTGTATGTCAAGCCCCCCCTTGGTATTGGCGAATGTCATTTCCAGCAGGGTGGTTATGAGGCCTCCGGCAGAGACATCATGTGCGGCAAGGATGCGGCGGTTTTTGACTAAGGATTGTATTGCATTGAAGGTTACGGCAAATTTTTGTGTATCAACGACAGTTGGGGCATCATTGCCGATTTTACCCATTGATTGGGCCAAAGCAGATCCTCCTAACTTAAGAGAGTCGGAAGAGAAGTCAATATAATATAATGTAGAACGGTATTTGTTATGTACTACAGGTGACACTGTTTTTCGTATATCCGATACATGTCCTGCTGCAGATATTATTACAGTACCTGGGGAGTATACTTTTTTGTCCCCGTATTTTTGGGTCATTGATAGGCTATCCTTTCCTGTTGGAATATTAATTCCAAGTCCACATGCGAACTCGCTGCAGGCTTCTACTGCCCGGTATAGTGCAGCATCCTCTCCAGGATTATTGCATGGCCACATCCAGTTTGCGCTTAAGGATATGCTTTTTAGTCCTTCGGCCAGGTTTGCACCCGCTATATTTGTTAGCGCTTCTGCCACAGACAATACAGAACCCTTGGCTGGGTCAATCAAGGCGGCCTGTGGTGCGTGTCCGATAGAGGTGGCGATACCGTGGCGGCCATGATAGTCTAGGGCAACAACGCCACAGTCGCTTAATGGAAGCTGTATTTCACCTTGGCATTGTTGGCGGGCAATCTTTCCGGTTACCGAACGGTCAACTTTATTTGTAAGCCAGTCTTTGCAGGCTACGGCTTCTAGGGTCAGCACATTCTTAAGGTAATCGTCAAGATGGGTGATATCGTATTCACAATCAATGTATGTATGGTTGACTGTCGTGTCGGTCATTACTGTTTTAGGTGAATTTCCGAACATGTCTGCCATTGCCAGGTCAATAGGCTTTACACCATCTTTTTGTTCAAATACGAAACGGTTGTCGTTTGTAGTTTCTCCAACGATATATAGTGGGGCACGTTCACGTTGTGCAATGGTTTCAACATAAGGTATATCTTCCGCTTTTATTACCATGCCCATACGTTCCTGGCTTTCATTCCCTACGATTTCTTTTGCAGACAATGTTTTGTCTCCAACAGGTAAAGCGTCAATTTGGATTTTACCGCCGGTAGCCTCTACAAGTTCAGAAAGGGCATTCAGATGACCGCCAGCACCGTGATCGTGTATTGAAACGATAGGATTGTTATCGCTTTCAGCAAGGGCGCGTATTACGTTTGAAACACGTTTCTGCATTTCCGGATTGGCGCGCTGTACGGCATTGAGCTCAATGGCATTGGCGTATTGTCCAGTATTAACAGATGAAACAGCGCCACCACCCATGCCTATGCGGTAGTTGTCGCCACCCATCACAACGACTTTCTCTCCAGAGACAGGGTCACCCTTTATTGCGTCTTTCTTGGTTGCAAATCCAACGCCACCTGCAAGCATTATCACTTTGTCATATGCATATGTGCGGCCATTTTCATCATGTTCAAAAGTAAGGAGAGATCCACAAATCAGAGGCTGTCCAAATTTGTTGCCGAAGTCAGAAGCACCATTTGATGCTTTTATCAATATCTCGCTGGGTGTCTGGTATAGCCATGCGCGTGGGTTCATCATGAGTTCCCATGGCTTTGCTCCGTCAAGACGGGGATACGATGTCATATATACTGCTGTACCGGCTATAGGCAAGCTGGCACGTCCGCCGCCGAGACGGTCTCGTATTTCTCCGCCTGTGCCCGTTGCTGCTCCATTGAATGGCTCGACAGTAGTAGGGAAATTGTGTGTCTCAGCCTTTAATGATATGACAGTGTCAATGGTCTTTTCTGTGAAGAAGTCGGGACGTTCTGGATTTACTGGATAGAACTGTTCCACTTTTGGCCCTTCTACAAATGCGACATTGTCTTTATATGCTGATACCAGCCCGTTGGGATTTGTCTGGGAGGTTTTCTTTATTAATTTGAAGAGTGACGATGGCTTTTCCTTGCCATCGATTATGAAAGTCCCGTTGAATATTTTATGACGGCAGTGCTCGGAGTTTACTTGTGAGAATCCGAATACTTCGCTGTCGGTCAATGGTCGTCCTAATTTTTCGCTCAATTGCCGGAGGTAGTCTTCTTCCTGTGAGCTTAGAGCGAGACCTTCGCTTATGTTATATTCCGAGATGTCCTTTATATATACAATATCATCTGGTTTGCGGTCTACAGTAAGTGTCCGTGAGTCAAGGCCATCGTATATACGTTGTAACATTTTATCGAACGAAGGCTCTGTGCCACGTGGAATCGCAAAGAACTGTTCGATTCGGCTAATGTCTGTCATGCCCATATTTTGGGTAATCTCCACTGCATTGGTGCTCCATGGAGTAATCATTTCCCGGCGTGGCCCTATAAAGCACCCTTTTACCGAAGTCGATTTCAGTGGTGTCGCACCATCGAGAAGCCATATGAGTTTCTCGGTTTCTTCCTGTGTGAATTTGTGGTCGGTCTGTACGGCATAGACTACCGAAGACCCTTTTTTAAAGTAGGCAACCATCTGGAAAATATAGATTGGATTATTGATTTTAAGCGTATGGTTTTTATTGTAATGTTGTACTTATAAAATACGGTGCAAATTTAGCGATTTTTTTGAAGATAATCCGTAACTTCGCGCGATAAAACACAAGATGCGCACCACGTATAATATAATTAGGGCTGTTTTGGCTACATTTATCGCTTTGCCTCCAACATTGGCGGTGATGCTTTATGTCTTATTGTCGTTGCCATGGGTACAGGATTATTTGTGTGGTGTTGCTCAACGTGAACTATCGGGATTACTCGGGGTGGATGTCAATATCGGGAAGGTATATATTGCTCCGTTTGATAAAGTGTGGATAAAAGATGTGTCTATAGCTGATGACAATGGGAAAAAGGCTTTTTCGATTGGGCTCATATCAGCTGGGATAGATGTCCGAAGGCTGGTGCTGGATAGACGGATAGTTGTGGACTATGTTGAGGTTGACAGGCTTGATGCCCATTTTTATCGATCGGATATCAATGGCCCGACAAATATACAAGGGATAATTTCACGGTTAAGGCCGAAGGATAGTAAAAAGACACCGTCACGTTTTGATTTTAAGGTGAATACGGTTGTAATTGGGGATGCTTCAGTGGCATATGATGTTAAAAATGAGCCTGATGCTAAAGATGGTATGTTTGATATAAACCATATAAAAATAGAACAATTCAATGCCATTATAAATTTGCCAAGGATAAGTAATGATGATATCCACATACAGTTGGTTTCATTAAGGGCTATAGAGTGTTCTGGTTTGGAAATAAAGGATATGTATGCCGATTTTAAGGTTTCTTCAAATACAGTCTCTTTGTCGCGTTTTGGACTGGAAATGCCCGGTTCTTATATAGAGTTTGGCTATCTTGGATTTGTAAAAGACGCGTTATTGCATTTGCCATTGATAGATGTTACAGAACCGGTCCAGCTGATAATAAAGGATGGCAGCTATATTACTCCATCAGACCTTTCGCCTCTGTTGCCTGCACTCTCTTCTGCATCAATGCCGATTGCCTTGTCGCTTGATGCTACAGTAGACAGGGATAAGGTTGAATTTAAGAGTATAAATATCAGTCAGGCACAAGAAGGATTGTTGTTTGGCATGCATGGGACAGTGTTTAATTATGTCAATAAAGATAGCTTGTATGTAGATGTGCCGTCGATCAATTTACATGCTGAAGGTAATGGGATTGCCAGATATATACGTTCTAATTTCCCTACAGGCCGAAAAATATCAAAATGGATTGCACAATGTGGTGATGTTTCATTTGATGGCAATTTGTCGGGAAGTATTGGCGATGCATTGCTTTGTGGAAAGTTATCCTCTGGGACGGTTGGGGCTGTCGATATTAATTTGCATTCAAGCCGTAGTTCTATAAAGTCGCCAACAAGGCTTAAAGGGCAGGTGTCCACGCCTGGAATCAATGTGTCTAAAATATCGACGTCTATTCCAATGGGATATGTGGCTGGGGAAATTGATTTGAATCTGATATTGTCTACATGGGGGGTGAATGGAAATCTGGAGGTGGATTTGGAGTCATTGATGTATAAAGATTATATATATCATGATATATCTTTAGTAGTAGGGAAGGACAAGGATATTATAAATATCATGGCATATATTGATGATCCTAATTTGTTTTTTAAAGCTGAGGGGTTTGCCAATCTTGACCCGAAAGTTACGGAGTTTCACTTGGATGGTGATATTTGCAGGTTTCGTCCGGATATGCTCGGGCTGTGGTATAATTATCCTGGTTATGAACTGTCTGCAAAAGTTAATGCAGCATTTCTTGGGCGTAATATAGAGAATGCTGATGGTGTTGTTGAAATTGGGGATATACTATATACAAATGGTGATGATAGTTTGAAAATCAATAAACTGCATTTAGGGGCTTATAGTACAGATTCCCCTAAATACATAGAGCTTAAGTCTGATTTTATAAATGGTGAAATACGTGGTCGTGATGAAAGCGGGCATATCCCTTATTCAAAGGAAGAAAAACATGAGAAATATAGGTTCTCAGAATTGTTGCCAACGATAAAAGATATACTATCATCTGTATTCCCAAAATATATTGCGTCAGATTATAGCTGTGGGGCACAAGAGTATTTAAATAATTTTAGCCTGGATTTAAAGATTGATCCATGTGAACAGATATGCAGTTTTTTTAAATTGCCTGTTTCGATTATTGATACTGTGAGTATCAATGCTGTGGTGGATGATGTGTCAAAAAATATATTTCTTGATGTAAATGCTCCGTATTTGATGGCCGGAAATAATTTGGTGGATAGTACGGAAATAAAGATAGATGTTGATGGATGGAAAGGTTACGCGTCCATGTGGCTACAATCAAGGATTGGCACAAAGAAAGGTCCAATGACAGTAAGTCTCAACAGTTCTGCCTTTAATGATAAGGTTGTTACGCACATCAATTGGAATATATATAGAAAGCAGCCGATAGG
>VSPW01000104.1 GCA_009775535.1 Muribaculaceae bacterium | reverse complement strand
CTTGTGCTATCTCTCAAATTCCTGTCGGTAGCCGATCTTGCATACGGCTGGCACATACTTGACCGCGAGGTGTTTGGGGCGCTATGGATCGTATTGTTCTTATTGCTGGTATTGTACCTTCTGGCCAAGCTGAGATTCTCTCACGACTCCGAGACTAAGCATGTGTCCGTGCCTAGGTTCTTCCTAGCCCTTGCATCGCTGTCGTTCGCAGTGTACCTTCTGCCAGGCATGTGGGGCGCACCGCTTAAAAGTGTCAGCGCATTCGTGCCGCCCCTGTCCACACAGGATTTCAACCTCTACGGAGGAGTGTTCCGCGAATTCGATGACTACGATGCCGGCATGGAATATGCCCAGAAGAACCACATGCCCGTTCTGATAGACTTTTCGGGCTATGCATGTGTAAACTGCCGGAAAATGGAGGGGGCTGTGTTCGACACACAGGCTGTCCGCGACATCATCGAGAACGAGTACGTGCTGATAAAGCTTATGGTTGACGACAAGACACCATTGGCACAGCCATATAAAGAGCAGGAAAACGGCCGTGACATACTTATCGAGACCGTCGGCGACAAATGGAGTTTCCTGCAGCGGCACAAGTTCGGGACAAACCAGCAGCCGTTCTACGTGGTGCTCGGCAACGACGGGGCGCCTCTGACCCCTGCCGTAGCCTATGATGAGAACGTGGAACGTTTTGTAGGCTGGCTCAATTCCGGAGTTAATAATTATATGGAACAAAACCGATAGACGACCTTACAACATGTCACATACAAGAGAAGACAAGCTCCAGGCCCTGGGGCGGATAATCGACACCCTCGACATTCTGCGTGTACAATGTCCATGGGACAGGAAACAGACGAACGAGAGCCTGCGCGCAAATACCATCGAGGAGACATATGAACTGTCTCAGGCCCTGCTTGAAGGGTCGGCAGATGAAATAAGGAAAGAGCTCGGAGATGTGCTTCTGCATATACTGTTCTATTCCAAAATAGCTGACGAGAAAGGACAGTTTGACATTGCTGATGTGGCGGATGCCTTGAACGCCAAGTTGATATTCCGTCATCCACATGTGTTCGGGTCTACTGAGGTCACGGACGCAAAGGATGTGGTGGAAAACTGGGAACAGCTTAAGCTCAAGGAAAAAGGCGGCAACAAGACAGTGCTGTCGGGAGTGCCGCGTGCCTTGCCTGCCATAATAAAGGCATCGCGAATCCAGGAAAAAGCCGCCAATGTAGGATTCGACTGGGAGGAGCGCCACCAGGTGTGGGACAAGGTAGAAGAAGAAATCCGTGAAGTGAAGTCGGCCGCGAAGGAAAATGACAGCGCCCACCTTGAAGAGGAATTCGGAGACCTGCTGTTCAGTGTAATAAACGCCGCCCGCCTATACGGCGTAAACCCTGACAATGCCCTTGAGCGCACAAACGCCAAGTTCATCAGCAGGTTCAACCATGTAGAGAAGCGGGCCAAAGAATCGGGCCGCGACATGCGGGAAATGACGCTTGCCGAAATGGACTCATTATGGAATGAGGCAAAGGAACTTTAACGACAACATATGCAGAACAGGATACTGGCATCTATAATATCGGCCATAGCCTACATATGCCTTAACGCGGCAGGGGCACATGCGCAGAAGGACGTGCGACGTGTGCCGTTCGCAGTGGCGGTTGACTCTGTGGAGTGGCGCGATGACCTCACACGCGTATATTGCAGGATAACCGGACATCCGCACACATCAGGCCGGATCGATGCTGTGGCAATGGACATTCCCGGTGCCCGGGGCAGCCATGTGGCGTCAGATATCGACGGCGTTGATTTCCGGCGCTATTTCCAATGGGAAGACGATGGCGTGATAGTACTTGAGATCGACTTCCCACCGGCTGGCGGCAAGCCATCGGACTATTCACTGAAATTCACCACTGTCAACGGGGACGTGGAAACCTGGTTCAAGACACGATGATCCTGTGCATAACGGAGAAACCAAGTGTGGCCAAGGACATTGCCGCCATACTCGGCGCCACGGTAAGACGTGAAGGCTACTATGAAGGGCCTTGCGACTACAAGGTGACATGGACATTCGGCCATCTTTGCTGCCTTAAAGAGCCTAACGACTATACTGACCTGTGGAAGCGATGGTCATTGTCGGCACTCCCGATGATACCCACAAAATTCGGCATAAAACTTATAGACCAGGAAAGCATAAAACGCCAGTTCCATGCGATAGAGACTCTTATAGGCGAGGCCGATGAGGTGATAAACTGTGGCGATGCCGGACAGGAGGGGGAACTGATACAGCGGTGGGTGATGCAGAAGGCTGGATGCCGATGTCCGGTGAGCCGACTTTGGATATCATCGCTCACCGATGATGCCATACGTGACGGGTTCAAGTCGCTGCGTCCGCAGAAGGAATTTGACAACCTTTATTATGCCGGGCTTTCGCGCGCAATAGGCGACTGGATACTGGGGATGAACGCTACGCGCCTGTACTCGCTTAAATATTCATCGCCAGGCAATGTGCTGTCGATAGGCCGTGTGCAGACCCCTACCCTGGCCCTGATAGTGAAACGCCACAAGGAGATAACCGAATTCAAGCCAGAAGACTACTGGGAACTGAAGACGGTATACCGTGACACTACATTCAACGCCACTTCCGGCCGGTTCAAGACCGGTGACGATGCCGAGAAGGCCCTTGAACAGATATCCGGGAAAGAGTTCACGGTGACCGATGTAAGCGAGAAGAAAGGACGTGAGGCTCCGCAGCGCCTGTTTGACCTGACAAGCCTTCAGGTGGAATGCAACAAACGCTGGGGTTGGACTGCAGATGACACCTTACGCCTCATACAAAGCCTATATGAAAAGAAGGTGACCACCTACCCTCGCGTAGACACCACTTACCTGAGCGAGGACATCTATCCCAAAATCCCGGACATACTGCGCCAGATGTCGCCATACGCCCAGCTGACATCCACACTGCTGGCCGGCAAGCTGCCTAAAAGCAAGAAAGTGTTCGACAATGCCAAGGTGACCGACCACCATGCGATAATCCCTACCGGCCAGCCGCCGTCGGCACTTGTGGGCGATGAACGCAAGATGTACCATCTGATAGCCCTGAGGTTCATAGCGGCTTTCTATCCCGACTGCCTGTTCTCGACCACCACTATACTCGGAGAGAGCGGTGGCGTCAAGTTCAAGGCTACCGGAAAGGTGATAACCTCCGCTGGCTGGCGCGCCATATTCCAAGGAGAGCCTACTGACAGGCAAGGCGACGATGATGCGATATTGCCACAGATGACAACTGGGGAACACGGGCCACATACCCCATCGGCCATCAAAAAGACGACCCAGCCTCCGAAGCCTTATACGGAAGGTACGCTGCTGCGTGCGATGGAGACGGCAGGCAAGACTGTCGACGATGAGTCCTTAAGGGAGGCGATGAAAGAAAATGGCATAGGGCGTCCCTCGACACGTGCTGCCATAATAGAGACGCTATTCAAGCGCAGGTATATATACCGCGAGCGCAAAAACATAATGGCATCCCAGGCTGGCATCGACCTGATAGATACCATCAATGAGGAACTGCTCAAGAGCGCGAAGCTGACAGGACTATGGGAGAACAAGCTACGACAGATTGAACGCGGGATCTATCCGCCGTCGCAGTTCATAGACGAACTGAAATCGCTGATAGGCAATATTGTTGTCAATGTATTGAGCGACAACAGTCTGCACCGCATAGATGTAGAGGCGGAAAAGAAGGTTGAAGCCACTGCATCGCGCGGCAAGAAAAAGGCGGGAACAGACGGAAAAGCCAAACCGAAGCCAACAGCATCTCCACGCAGGAAGAAAAAGGCTGTATCCACACTGGAGGACATAAAATGCCCGAAGTGCGGGAAAGGACACCTCCTGAAAGGACGGTCGGCCTACGGGTGCAGCCGGTATGCCGACGGATGCGACATGCTGCTGCCTTTCACGGAATATCCTGCAGAACTGGACGCCGCCGGGCTACAGGAAATGATAAATGCCAAATTATGACAAACATTACCATCCAATACATATCGGCGGCGCTGATTGTCGCCGTAGCCATATATTTTTTCATACGGCGCCCATACCGCAACGGATGCGGGGGATGTGCCCTGAAGGACAGCTGCGCAAGTAAAAAGGCAAACAAAAGCAAAGGACTACCCCTAAATGACCTTAATAATACGGGATGTAAATGCCTACATGCTTACTTATTAGACTAATTAACACTCATAATTCCAAAAAAATCACTAACTTTGCAGTTAGTTTTGTCAAAATGTCAATCTTCACAATTTAATGGACATCAAGAAAGTACTTTTCATCTCCCAGGAAATCGCCCCATACCTGCCAGAGTCGCCAATGTCGGTGCTCGGCCGGGATCTGCCACAGTCTATCCAGGAAAAAGGATATGAAGTGAGGACGTTCATGCCTAAATATGGCACTATCAATGAACGCCGCAACCAGCTACACGAGGTGATACGCCTGTCGGGGATGAACATCATCATAGATGACACGGACCACCCACTCATCATAAAGGTAGCAACCCTCCTTCCTTCGAGGATGCAGGTATATTTCATTGACAATGACGACTATTTCCAGCGTCACGGCTCCAACGGGCTTGAGATAGCGACCCGTCCCCACGAAAACGACGAAAGGGCCATGTTCTTTGTCCGCGGAGTGGTGGAAACGGTCAAGAAACTGCGCTGGGAACCTGCATTCATCCACTGCCAGGGCTGGATAAGCGCGCTTACGCCCCTATACCTGAAACGCATGTATGCAGAAGACCCTTCATTCCGCAGTTCCAAGATTGTATATTCGCTACTTGATGACAAATTCGACGGCACACTGGACAGCAGGATGGCCGAGAAACTAAGCATGGACGGCTTCAGTGCCGACGACCTAAAATCTTTGGCCGCTACAGACGCCCCAGACTACAAGGCGCTGTCGAAACTGGCCATAGACTTTGCCGACGGCATTGCCCAGGGTGCGGAGAATGTAGACCCGGAACTCCTGGAATATGCGAAGGCATCGGGCAAGCCGTTCCTGCCTTTGACTGAGGCCTGTGAAGACCGTGCCGCCGCATTTGCGGGATTCTACGAATCACTCTAATAAGAAACTACCGATTATCCTCCCACTCTACGCCGGTCTCCGCTGGCGTAGACCATAACCAGAATATATGAAACTCTTCCCAGCAATATGCGGCATGGCCTTATTGGCCGGAGGCTTCGCATCGTGTGATGACAGCACGGACATCGGGACATCGATCATCACTGACAAGATCGACATCATAGTCGATTCTTCGTTCGTCATAAGCACTTCGGCTACGGTTGAGATTGAAGATATACAGTCGCGTACCATCCAGCAGCTTATCGGCATAATCGACTCCAAGGAATTCGGCTATATGAAAAGCGATGTGGTGTGCCAGTTCATGCCTTCAAATGCCCTAGACACGGCAAATGTAGACGAGAATACCGGTATAGATTCACTGCACCTTATAATGTCCATGGCCATGGGGTCATATGTAGGCGATTCTATCGTTCCTATGGGCCTGAAGGTGTATGGCCTTGACAAGCAGCTGCCGTCGCCTATATATTCTGATTTTGACCCGAAGGGCTATTATTCTGAATCGAATTGCCTCGGGAGCGCCGTGTACAATGCCTCAGCCCTTGGCCGCCCGGATTCCATAGCCGAGGGGTCAACGCGCAACATCACCGTCAAGCTGCCCACTTCGCTTGGCTATGACCTGTTCAAAGAATACAGGAACAATCCTGAGTCGTTTGCATCGCCTTCGGCTTTCGCAAAGATTTTCCCCGGGGTATACATCGAAAACACTTTCGGGTCGGGACGCATGGTGAGCGTAGGGAAGACAATCATGAGGATGTACTACCACACAACCGTGCCTATCGAAGGTGCAGAGCCTCCGCGCGATACCACATATTACAGGGTGGGCAATTATTTTGCTGTCACCCCCGAGGTAATAACCAACAACAATATCACCCTGGAGATTGCCCAGTATATCCGCGAAAAGGCCGCCCAGGGCGAGAAACTTCTACTTGCCCCTGCCGGATATGAGGTGTCGTTCAAATTCCCAGCAGACAAGATTATAGACGTGTACCGCGAAAAGTCGGGCAAACTGTCGATCCTGAATACGCTGTCGCTGTCATTGCCGGCTGAGGAGATCGCCAATGACCTTGGGATTGAACCCCCTGCCGATGTGCTGCTGATACCGACAGCAAAAAAGAATGAGTTCTTCGCCAATAACGAGCTTCCTGACGGAAAGATGTCTTTTGTGGCATCATATAATGAGGGCAAATATACTTTTCCCGATATGCGTGACTATATAACTGAGCTTATGGGCAAGGAGACGGTAGAGGCCCAGGACTTGGAGTTTTCCATCATACCGGTGACCATCACAAAGGAGTCAAATACATACGGCAATCTTGTGGTAGTGAACATCGCTCCTTATGTCTCGAAGCCTGCAATGGCAAAAATTGAGATGGATAAGGCTAAAATTATATTCACATTTAGCAAAAGAACCACAAATTTTTAATAACTTTGCAGTCACAAAGGTAATACCTACATACCAGCCGCAATAGCTCAGTCGGTAGAGCATTTCATTCGTAACGAAAAGGTCGTGGGTTCGAGTCCCACTCGCGGCTCATAAATCCGATAAAGGCATGTCTTTCTATGGCATGCCTTTTTTGCGTATGCTATTATACGACAGGCCATAGTGCTTTTTTCCAACGATGTCAATGTTCTCTTTTTGCCTGGATTTCTGACGTCCCTTTCCAAAGGGGGCGTGCGGGTGATG
>VSPW01000103.1 GCA_009775535.1 Muribaculaceae bacterium | reverse complement strand
GTCGGTAAGGGGGGTTTTGATCGCTTTGAGCTTGTCCTTGTCGGCGTGTGACAGGAGTGCGCCGCTGCGGGTGAACTGTTTGTAAAGCTCTTCGACGGCGCGTGTCTGCGGGCCGTCAAGCTTCATGCTCTCCTTGTTGTCGTAGATGTATTTTATGCGTTTGAACAGGCGGCCGTCCATGGCGATGCCATCGGAATGGAGGGAGTAGAGCGGATATGCCTCCTCGGTCACGGCTACGATCTCATCGTTGGAATTGGATTCGCTCAGCGATGAGAGCAGGCGCATGGCGCGGTCGAGGTCCTGCCCTGATTCTTCAAGGGCAAGTATTGTGTTGTCGAATGTGGGCTTCTGCGGGTTTGTCGCGATCTTTTCTATTTCTGCTTTGTGCAGCTCTATGCCGCGGTGTATGGCCGGCATGTAGTGCGATGCTTTTATAGACTCGAACGGCGGGATCTCGTAGATTGTAGAATAGGGTTTCAACAGCGGGTTGTCGCAGCAGTTCTGGGTGCATCCTTCTTTTTGGATACATCCGCCACTGTTTCCCGCGCTGGCCTGCGAACCTATCAGGCAGGTTGCGGCTGCGAGTGCAAAAATCGGATGTTTCATGTTGGTGTAATGGTTGGTTATTTATAAAATTGTATTTTTTGTCTTATTTGCCGGCCTTAAATGTGGCAAGCAATGGAAAATGGTCGCTTGAGCGTAGTGAGCCGCGTGTCATCGCGCATGGTTCTATGTCGCCTTTATATAATATGTGGTCTATGCGGAAAAGGAAGCGGTCGCTGTTGTAGGTTATCATCGGCCCTATGCCTACGCGCGGGTATACCTGCTTCAGCCCGTCGCGGCATATTGTCCTCATCGAGTAGCTGTCGGGGATGTCGTTGAAGTCGCCGCAGACTATCACATTTTCGGCCGGATTGCTTTCCATGTAAGCCAACAGTGCCCTGGCCTGTACGGCCCGCTCCTTGTAAGCCTTTGCGAACTTGCCTAGAAGCTGTTGCTTCACTTCCTGGTATGTCTCGTTGCCGTTGAGTCTTGTTATACCGCTGTATAGATTTTTGTCGTCCTGGTTTAGCTGGAAGGACTGCATGTGGACGTTGTACAGCCGTAGCGGCATGCCGTTGACATCGATGTCGTACGCTGCGATCTGGTCATATTTGTCCAGTGAGCCTGACAGGTCCAGCTCTGTTGCCGGATATTTTGATAGCAAGGTCATGGCATTGCTGTCGGATATCCTGTAAGGGTATATCTGTGCGATGGAATCGGCTTGCTCTGGGGTGAAACATATGCGCATGTCGTGGTTTACATGGTATGCCTCCTGTATTGCCACTATGTCGGCGCCGCTTCCGATGATGAATGATGCTGAGGCATTTGTTGAGTCGGGATATACACCGTTGTGGGCATTGAAGTTGTATACGTTATATGTGAGCAGGGTTAGCATGCCGTCCTGTCCCGGGGTTGGGGGATGGCTCTTGAATATGTTGAGCGGGCAGTAGTCCCATATCGGTGCGGCGCATATGACCAGTGTGGCTATGGGGATCAGGGTGAGCCTTCGGACGGATATCAGGTCGGCTATTGTTATTGCTATTGTGGCGGCAAGCCATATCGGAAGAGTCATGGCGGCCATTGCAGGGATGACAGTGATGTCAGGATTGGCCATACCGCCATATGAGGCCAGGACTGTCATGCCTGCGATGGCGATGTTTATGGCCACCAACAGGACGGTGAGCAGCTTGCGCAACTTGCCGCGTGGCTGAGGGGTGGGGTGTCCGTATGTTGTGCTGTTTCCTGTTTCCTGCATTGTGTCTTGATGACGCTATTTTATACGTTGGCTTACTTCAAACAGCCTGCGTTTTTCCTCAGCGCTTAAGGCTGTATATCCTGATAGCTTTATCTTGTCCAGTATTGAGTCCAGTTCATCCTGGTCTTCGCGTGATATTGAAGTGCTTTTTTTGGGGGGCTGTTCTTTTTGTGTGTCGGAAGAGGCTTTGCGGCGTTGTCCCTTGAAGGGTTTTACTTTAGGAAAGGCTGGCCTGCTTCCTCTAAAAGGGTGGCGTATACGCGTCACAACCCAGTCGGCCGCATGGTTGAAGGGTGCGGTGATGTCGTGCCCGCGGCGTAGCAGCAGTCCGTAAATAAATCCGGTGGCAGCGCCGCCGATGTGGGCAAGCTGGCCTCCGGTGTTGGAGGGGTCTCCGCATACGGTGAATAGCAGCAGCGCAGCTATTGCCACCCAGAGGATTTTGACTTCACCTATTATAAACATCCTCACAGGCATTTGTGGGGCAGTTGTGGCTATGGCTGCTACGATACACATCACAGATGCCGATGATCCGATGAGTGGCGCCGGATCAAGCCCCGTCAATGTCATTCCTGCAAGGAATGCCGCCGCCCCGCCCAGTCCGCCGTAAATATACAGTCCGAATACCTGGCGTGGGGTGGACATCTGGAGCATTATCGTGCCGAATCCATACAGCCAAAGCATGTTGAAAAGCAGATGGAGGACATCGAACTGGGCGAACATGTACAGTATTGGTGTCCATGGGCGTATTGCCAGATTGGCCATGTCTGAAGGCATTGCCCATATCTGTAGCCACCATGCCTGGTCAGCACTTGCGAAGTTGCATATTATGTCTCCTAGCCTTATGATAATGAACAGCAGGACATTTACTGTTATCAGGCGGGTGATGATGTTTGACGCCGTCCAGCGTGCCCTTATTTTATCAGTAGAAATCGCCATGTACAATTCCTTTCCTTTTCCATATGAATACTATAGCAGCCCCTACAATCATGCCTCCAAGGTGGGCGAAATGGGCGACATTGTCATTTACCTGGCCGAAGCCGAGAGAAAATTCCAGGAGTGCGTACCCTAGTACTACCCATTTTGCCTTTACCGGTACTGGTATGAACATGATATACAGAGGCCTGTTGGGATATATCATGGCAAAAGCGGCCAGCACTCCATATATAGCGCCTGATGCGCCTACCGTAGGGCCGTTTACAAGTATGTTGATCTGAGCGAATTGCGGATCGGCATAGTTCATGCCCTGGCTGATGGCCTTCCATCCGTCGGAGATTATGAATTGGTAGGATTGTGGGTCGATATATGACGCCAATGAGTGTATGCGTATGGCGAATATGCCTTCCTGTATCAGTGCAGCACCGATGCCACAGCTTATATAATAGAAGAGGAATCGTTTGTCTCCGAATGTATATTCAAGCGCTGACCCAAATACGTACAGTGCAAACATGTTAAAGAACAGGTGCGTGAATCCTCCATGTATAAACATGTAGGTCAGCAGTTGGGCCGGGTTGAATCCGGGTGAAGTGAAATAATGCAATGCCCCGAAGTCGACAAGCGTATTCATCTTTGCCGGAAATATGGCCGTGAATGCCCAGATTATCACATTTATTATTATAAGTGTGCGGGTTACAGGCGGTATTCTGTTTATGAAGTTTGGTGCTGATGCCATTTATCAGTTTTGTTTAAAGCATTTAATCTGCAAAATTACGAAAAAAGCTCACAAACACGGTGTGCGCATATGTTAAGTAACAACAAAAAGGCCAGGTTTTCCGTGCTTTTGTCCAAAAAACTGTCAATATATCCATTTATGTATTTTTAAAGCGTTGATTTGTATCATTGTCCACAAATTTCATTAACTTTGCCTCGCATTAAGTAACAATAGGCAAATATTCCATTTATATGAAAAAAGAACGAATTCTAGTGACTGGCGGAACTGGCTATATCGGGTCACATACAGTTGTTGAACTGCAGAATGCCGGATACGATGTGGTTATAATAGATAATCTTTCTAATAGTAATGTAGATGTGCTTGACGGTATTGAACGTATATCGGGTGTGCGTCCGGCGTTTGTAGAAGCGGACTGTACAGATATTTCGGCGCTACGCAAGCTCTTTAATGACTATCCTGGCATATCCGGCATAATAAACTTCGCTGCGTCCAAGGCCGTAGGCGAATCAATGGAAAAGCCGGTGCTGTATTACCGCAATAACCTTGGCACGCTGCTCAATCTCCTTGACGTCATGGGCGAATTTGGTGTCAAGGGGATAGTGTTCTCTTCATCCTGCACTGTATATGGCGAACCAGACGAGAATCCTGTTACCGAAGCTGCGCCTATCAAGAAGGCGACATCGCCTTATGGCAATACCAAGCAGATTTCAGAGGAAATCATAACGGACACAATCAATGCCGGTGCGGATTTCAAGAGTGTGATACTGCGTTATTTCAACCCGGTGGGCGCACATCCTTCAGCAGAGATCGGCGAGCTTCCCAATGGTGTACCGCAGAACCTGATTCCATACCTTACACAGACAGCTATAGGCATACGGAAAGAACTCAGTGTGTTCGGTGACGACTATGATACACCCGACGGGTCTTGTATCCGTGACTACATCAATGTTGTCGACCTGGCTAAGGCTCATGTCATAGCAGTGAAGCGTATGCTTGAGGACCGTAGCGAGTCTAAAATTGAGATTTTCAACCTCGGTACAGGTGTGGGGCTGTCAGTGCTGGAGCTTATATCCGCTTTTGAACGTGCCACAGGAGTCAAAGTGCCACATAAGATTGTCGGACGTCGTGCAGGAGATATTGAAAAGGTGTGGGCTAATCCTGCGTATGCAAATGAGGTGCTTGGATGGAAGGCTGACACCCCGATTGAGGACACGATGCGTTCTGCCTGGAACTGGCAGTGCCGGTTGCGTGAACGTGGCGTCATGTAGGCCGTGTTGAAGGCAATCTCGTATATAGATAAAATTAAAATGTGTCAGGCCACTGTATTCAGCGCCTGACACATTCATTATTAAAGAACCATATATATGACTATGAAAAAAATATTGTTGCCGTTATTGATGTTGATGGCTTTGCCTGGGTATGTATCGGCGGAAGTGGTTTCGGCAAAAGAGGCAAACAGCAAACTCAGCCATGCGCAAAAGATCATATCAATGTATTATGTTGATGATGTGGATAACGGTAAACTGGTTACAGATGCCATTGTGGCGATGCTGAAGGACCTAGACCCCCATTCTACATATACCAATCCGGACGAGACGAAGGAGCTGACTACGCCGTTGGAAGGCAAGTTCAGCGGGATTGG
This sequence comes from Muribaculaceae bacterium, assembly GCA_009775535.1. Classification (GTDB taxonomy): domain Bacteria; phylum Bacteroidota; class Bacteroidia; order Bacteroidales; family Muribaculaceae; genus CAG-873. The sequence continues at coordinate 1,763 of VSPW01000103.1, read as the reverse complement.
CATATCGTTCAATATGGTGAATGATAGTGTCTATGTGATATCCACCATTGCTGGTGGGCCGTCAGAGAAGGTGGGTATGCTTCCAGGAGACCGTATAGTTAGTGCTGATGATACCATTTTGTCGGGCGTAGGCCGCGGACGCAATGAGATTACGCCAGTGTTGCGCGGTCCGAAAGGGTCTAAGGTCAATCTGAAGGTGCAGCGTGGTGTCAGGCAGATCGATTTCAAGGTGACGCGTGACGATATACCGTTGTATAGCGTGGATGCATCGTATATGGTGGATGGCAAGACAGGATACATTCGTATAGCCCGTTTTGCGGAGGACACGGCTAAAGAGGTTGCGCAGGCCATTGCCAAGTTGAAATCAAAGGGCATGGTTGACCTTATCCTTGACTTGGAAGACAATGGGGGCGGGTATCTCGGATCGGCATATGAGATTGCCGGAATGTTCCTTCGTAAGGGAGATATGATTGTATATACCCGTGGGCAGAAGATGCCGCCGGCCGACTATTATGCCACCGCTGACGGGATGTTTGGTGACGGCAAGGTAGTGGTGCTTGTGAACCAGTATTCCGCATCTGCGAGTGAGATTCTTGCCGGTGCGTTGCAGGATAATGACCGTGGGCTAGTTGTCGGCCGCCGTACTTTTGGAAAGGGTCTTGTGCAGCGTCCGTTCCTTTTGCCTGACGGATCGATGATACGTTTGACCACGGCACGTTATTATACCCCGTCCGGACGCTGCATACAGAAGCCATATACGTCTGGCGACAGAAAGGAATATGACCTGGATATATTGAACCGTTTTAATTCCGGAGAGTTGTCAAATGCAGACAGTGTGCACCTTCCGGATTCGTTACGCTATACCACATTGCGAAGTAAGCGCACCGTATATGGCGGTGGAGGTATAATGCCTGACCGATTTGTGCCTATAGACACTACCATGTATTCCGATTATTATAGGGACTTGGTGGCAAAGGGTGTGATTAACCAGTATGTGCTCTCATATATGGATAAGAACCGGAATGCGCTCAAGAAAAAATACCGTAACACCGATAAGTTCATTAAAGGGTTTGAAATGTCGCCTGAAATGGTGTCAGGCTTGGTGGAACGTGGAATGAAAGATAGTGTAATGCTGGATAGTGCAGGGCTAGAACGGTCGTTGCCTATGATTAAGACTATTGTAAAGGGCCTTTTGCTGCGTGATCTTTACGATGATGCATACTATTTTCAGGTTTCAAATGGAATGAATCCGGTTTTCCTTAAAGCGATGGAGCTTATTAATAATGATGAGGAATATTACAGGCTTTTAAATGGAATCCGAAAAGAAGGAGACAACACCTAGTCATCAATAATAGTTTCCCTGGGATATGTAAAAATATGTAAACAAATAGGTATATATAGGGGTTGAATCGGGGTAAATTGGTGAATGTATGTTAAAAATAGGCTAAAAATTTGGAGGTTGAGGAAAAAGGGTATAACTTTGCACTCGCTTTCCGAAAGGGACAGCGCGACAATGAACAGAGGACATTGAAAGGCTTACAATAAGACAAGAGTAGTACAAGAGCAAGGCGGCGGCATAAGGCCGCCGGCCAGCCTCAAGTCAATACTTACACCTTTAGACAGAGACAGTCAGCGACTGTCCTAAGGCGGGGTCGACGCATCCGCCCGGTGGTGCCGGGGGTCTTGCACAGAGCAAAACAACAGACAGTTGTCTTGCCGAAATAATCTGAAAAGAGAAAGAAGACAAGATAAACAACGGAGAG
>VSPW01000102.1 GCA_009775535.1 Muribaculaceae bacterium | reverse complement strand
TTTGGAAAGGGACGTCAGAAATCCAGGCAAAAAGAGAACATTGACATCGTTGGAAACAGACACCACCCGCACCACACCGGAAGCCCATGCGCCGTTGTGGCATCTCTTGACAAGGGACATAAGAGATATGGTAAAAGCTTAATTATTAGATACATGCATATTTATAATATTATCATTAAAAACCTTAAATATCTAGGAACCACCATTGATAAAAAATAAAGCATCTAATATGAATAATACAATCTCCCAATCAGAAACAACAGCCAATAAACTAGCAATCAGCATATTAAATAGGGGAGGGTAATTTAAATTCAAATAAAACAGCTTGTTACGTTCTTTTATTATCAAAAAAAATTACTTAACTTTGCAGACATATTATTATCTCTTGCCAAGAGATACGGGTACGCATCTACGGCGCATGGGTCATGGCCGTTGCGGCGGCCGCCCCACTGGAGCAGAAGGCCTACCCGGATTGGGCGAACGGACATCGTCACCGGTGTTCCCGGGCGCAGAAGGAGAATAGTACATGGAAGACAAGGAATACACATATCATGAGACACCCGCCACTGCGCAGCCTGACGCCACGCACTGGTATGCTGTCAACGTCTACCGCAACCGCGTCTTCGCTCTGAGGGACGAGCTCCAGGATATATGCGAAGAGACCTATATCCCATGTCACATGGGCTGTAGCCACGACAACAAACGTCCCCGGCTTCGCCCTCTGGTGAGCCGCCTGATGTTTGTCCGCTGTGGCGAGTCAGAAGTCCTTCGCTTGGAGACAGAGCACCTTGGCAACCCCCGGCTGACCCCGTTCCGGGTATACCGCAACATCTCCCGCACACGGCCTGCAGCCGTTACCGATGAAGAACTGTCCGTACTCCGTTTGTTGGCCACCTCAGGCGAGGGCGGTGTGGAGATATACCTCCAACGCCAGGGCGACTACCTCAGCGGTGACCTCGTCCGCGTAATCGGCGGCCCGTTCAAGGGCGCGGAAGGACGCCTCCGCCGTATTCGCAACAACCGCCGCGTTGTTGTTGAGCTCCCATGCGGCTTAAGCCTGCTGCTGCCGTTCCTTCCCAAAGTTTTCCTAGAGAAAATATGACTGCGCACCTATGCGCCACCCCCTATATACACATCGAATAACATAACGGTATAACACCGGGGCACTCCGTACGCCCCTCCCCAACCAGATGAAGAAACAAGGACTAAGACAATTCCTTACACGCTACCTAAGCTCGTGGGTCGTGCTCGGCATAGACCTATCCGTTGCGGTCGGCGCATCGGCGCTGTCCCTTTCTGTTGTGTCCCTATGGCACCACACCCTTTTCGCGTCCGTCTCGCTCCCGCTGCTGTGGGTTATGTCATCGCTGCTGTCGTCACTGGCCGGCCTTTGGATCTGCCGTGTCCACCGTAGCGTCATCCGCCATAGCACCCTGCGCGATGCAGGCCGCCTGTGCAGCGCTGTAGGTATCAAGGAGGCACTGATGCTGGCACTGTCACTGTCGCTACCTTGGCTTGGCGGCATATGGACCCTGCATCCGTCACAGATCACACTGCTTTTCCTATTGGACGCAGCACTTACGGCCTCGGGCGTACTTGCCAGCCGTGTTATGATGCTGGTCATCTACGACCGCCTAAAGGGCAGTCTGCTTCACAGCCGTAAGCGCCAGCGCGTGCTGGTATACGGCACAGGAGACAAGTCCGTTGCTCTTATGCAGAGGCTTGCCCAGTCACCGCACTACCAGGTCTGCGGATTCTTGACGCGTGGCCCTGTGCAGCGCGACCACACCATAGCCGGACGCCGGGTTCATTACTTCTGGGACGGCGATGGCCTTACACGCCTGATGCGTAGGCTTGACGCCTCTGGAGTGCTGTTCGCACGCGAATCAGACGCCAAGGCCGAGCACGATGGCATTATCCGTCACTGCACCGACAGCGGGCTGCGTGTCCTCATAGCGCCACCCATCGACGAGGTTGTCGACGGCCGTGTCATGCGCAACAGCGTGCGCGATGTCAAGATTGACGACCTCCTTGGCCGCGACGAGATCAAGATCTCCATGGACGAGATCCGTGCCGAGTTCCGCGGGCGCACCATCCTCGTCACCGGCGCAGCTGGATCTATTGGCTCTGAGCTATGCCGCCAGCTGGCGGGCTTCGGAGTGTCTAAGCTTGTGATGTTCGACAACGCCGAGACCCCGATGCACAACGTGCGCCTGGAGTTTGAGGAGCGCTATCCGGATGTAGACTTCGTGCCCGTCATAGGCGACGTGCGGATTCCCGCGCGCCTCGACTACGTGTTCCGGAAATGGCATCCCGAGATAGTGTTCCACGCAGCAGCCTACAAACACGTGCCGCTGATGGAAGAGAACCCTTGCGAGGCCGTGCTGGTCAACGTTGCAGGCTCACGCAACGTTGCCGACAAATGCGTGGAATACGGCGCGCGCAAGATGGTTATGGTATCGACCGACAAGGCCGTCAACCCCACAAACATAATGGGATGCACCAAGCGCCTGGCAGAGATCTACGTACAGTCCCTTGGCCTCGCCCTCCGCACCGGACGCCGCCAGGGAGTTACGCGGTTTGTCACCACCCGCTTCGGCAACGTCCTTGGCTCCAACGGGTCTGTGATCCCGCGCTTCCGCCAGCAGATAGAGCGCGGAGGCCCGGTTACCGTTACGCACCCCGACATCACCCGCTTCTTCATGACCATCCCCGAGGCATGCCGCCTCGTGATGGAGGCCGCCACGATGACCACCGGAGACCAGATCTTCGTGTTCGACATGGGCGAGTCCGTTCGCATCGCCGACCTTGCGCGGCGCATGATCTCCCTGGCAGGCCTGCGCCCTGGGGAGGACATCGCCATCGAATACACCGGCCTGCGCCCAGGAGAGAAACTCTACGAGGAAGTCCTCGCCACAGAGGAGGACACCATGCCCACAGACCACGACCGCATCCGCATCGCCCGCGTGCGCGAGTACCCCTACGAAGAAGCCTCCGGCGCTGTCGACGCCCTGGAAGAACTATCACGCGCCGTGCGCATCCCCGAGATGGTCCGCCTGATGAAACGCACCGTCCCGGAATTCCTCTCCAAAAACTCCCCCTTCGAGCAGTTCGACACCCCAAACCAGGACCCACCCATGCCAATGTGAGACAAATGCATCCATTTAAACAGATAAAACCTATACGAATTTTATCAGTTTAAATTACGGATTCACATTCTAATATACTATTCAATTCCAAGACAGCCATATTTACAATGGCTATAAAAATGTATCCCCGCGGATATAAATCAAATATTTTGGATTCAGGTAGAACGTTCTTATTCTGATAAAATGGGACTTGTTTCATTGATAGTGCCAGTCTATAATTCAGAGGCGTATCTAGAGCGGTGTATTGAAGCTCTTTTAAAGCAGGATTATCCTGAAATCGAGATAATACTGGTCGATGACGGTTCGGCAGACAATTCAGGTGATATTTGTGACCGGTATGCGAAGTCATTACCTGATAAGATAAGAGTTGTACACCAAAAGAATTCAGGCGCATCAATTGCCCGTAAGAACGGCATCAATATGGCCAAGGGAAAGTACGTAATGTTTGCCGACAGCGATGACTTCGTATCACCTCACTACGTATCAACCCTTTACAATGCACTAGTGGAATGTGGTACTGATATTTCGCTATGCCCTATGAAAAGAATAGGCATAGGTGAAAAGGTAGACTTCGATTCTCCTGTTCCACCATCAATCATGCCCCAAAAGGAACTTCTCCGGCGTTTCTTTAAATATGAGTTCTGGGGATATCCAGGCGGGTGCTACAAAAAGGACCTTTTTAATAATCTAACATTCCCCATCGAAACTGTGAATGAAGATTATTTCGTAAAGGCACAGATGTTTATTACAGAAAACGCAGTAGCATATATAGATACGCCCCTTTATTTTTATGAACAGCATCCACTGAGTTTATCCAAGCAAACCCTGTCACTCAGAGCATTAGGCGAATTTGACAATGCATCGGCAACGTGGGAATACGTTTGCAGTAATGCGAAAAATTATTCATACCATGCATTGGCAATTGTTTCAGAAGTTGCATGTAAATGGTTGGGGGCGCTAAGAAAAAAGCCAAACGAATATATAGGATACCGAAATAGGATACTACGGTTTATCAAAGGAAATTTTTGCCAGATAATGGTTAATCCCCACTTTCTTTGGAAATTAAAAATAGTAATGCTTAAATTATTGATTAAATGAGTGAATATAAATTAACAGTATTCACCCCTACATACAATAGGGCCTACTCATTGCCGCGGCTATATAATTCACTATTAGGTCAATGCCATTCAAGAGATTTTGAATGGTTGATCATAGATGACGCCTCTACTGATGAGACTCCAGAATTGGTGAAAAAATGGATTGATACAGGCAATATTGACATCAATTATATACGGCTTGAAAAAAATGGAGGCAAACCAAGAGCCATAAATGAAGCCGTGAAGAAAGCAAAAAGCCAATTCCTATTCATAGTAGATTCCGATGATTATTTGGCAGATGGGACAATCAGTTTTATTCTCGATAAGACCGGACCTATATTGCATAAAAATGATATCTTAGGGATCGGGATGTTGCAAGGGACTAAAGATGGCATACCCTTTAAAAAGCCAAAATTCACAGGCTATGTCGATGCTACCAATTTACAGCGGAATGAATACGGTATAGATATAGACTGCAACGAAGTATATAAGGTATCTATTTTAAGGAGCTATACATTTGAAGTTTGGCCCGGCGAAAATTTCACACCAGAAGAAACCGTACTAAATGCAATGGCCCTGGATGGCTATAAAATCCGTTGGTACGCCAGAGTTGGTGTTATATCTGAATACCAATCCGATGGGCTAACAAAAGGTTCATGGAATCTCCAGAAACGGAATCCTATGGGCTATGCCATATTATATAATTCTAAATTGAGATATCAACGGGGATTTTTGCTGAGATTTAAAAGTGCAGCCCAGATGGTTGCCCAAGTATTGTTAGGCGGTTCACTGTCTTATTTGAAGCGTTCAAATGATCATTTCATCACAACAATAGCATTCCCATATGGATTTGCTATATATTTACGTCGGTTATGGCAGTATCGTTCTCGATAATAATTCCAGTATACAACAAGGAACGCTATGTGCGGCAATGTATCGACTCTATCTTAGACCAGACTCATAACTATTTTGAAATCATCATTGTAAATGACGGGTCTACAGATTCTTCCCGGGAAATCCTGGATTCATACACAGATTTCAGGATAAAAGTCATTCATTGCACAAATGGAGGAGTTTCAACTGCGCGTAATATTGGACTTGAAAACTCGACAAAGGATTATATCACATTTATTGATGCTGATGATTGGGTTAATAAGGATTTTCTGTCCATTGCCAATGAAGAAATTGAAAAATACGGTTGCGAACTACTTATAGCCGGGCTGACAAAGGTCTCAGATAAACATCAACGTGCAGTAAAAAGCACATTCAATATCGGTAAAATAGGGGCTACTGAATTTAAGGACGGTTTTGTTGACCAGATGTTCTCTAATGAAGGAATATTGGGCTATGTAGCTGCGAAATTTATACAACGTTCCTTCCTGGAAAATAATAATCTCAGATTTGACCCGAACATGAGATTGGCCGAAGATCTTGCATTCTGGATTTCAGCTTACAAACAGAATCCGATAACTGCAATATCTGACTCTTCATCATATTATTATAGACAAGGTGCCGAAAATTCATCCTATTCACTTTCCCCTCAACATATGTCCCAATTTGATCTTTGGACAGAAATATTGGAGACATTTACATCTCCCCATACTGACGGGCATCAAACGGTACTCCATAAGCTAAGGGGAATTTATGAGGCACATTTCCTTGAATTGAACGACATCAGGTATTCAAATGTCCAAAAAGAAAAAAAGATGATGAATTACAGACTTTTGGGCAATAAAGAAATATCGGGTGAATCTGATACCTTTTTTCAAAAAATTCTATTTGGAGGCAATACGCTTATTATATGGTCATATCTTAAATCCCGCAGGTTATATCATTTATTTTCCCATAGATGAGACTCAGTATTATCATCCCTGTTTATAATTCGGTTTCAAAAGGGCTGGAATTATGTCTGGAATCTGTATTAAATCAGACATATAGTAATTTTGAACTCATATTAGTCAATGACGGATCTACAGATGGCTCATACGATATTTGCCGCTATTTTGAAGGCAAGGATAGCCGTGTCAAATTAATAGACAAGCCGAATGGAGGGGTCAGTTCTGCACGCAATGCCGGACTGGATATCGTCGAGGGCAGATATGTCACTTTCATAGATAGTGACGATGTAATGTCCAAAGACTATATATCTGGACTTGCCGAAAATTACGGATATGATTTGACTGTATGCGGAGTCAAGCAAATATTCCCAGACGGTAAAATAAAGACATACTCACTACCCGATGGGGTATATTCCATTGATGATCCTGTAGCATTCCATAGATTGATACAAAGTAGATTGGTATTTGGTCCATGTAATAAATTATTCAGGACAGATGTCATAGCGGATAATAACATACGTTTCCCAGAAGGCATCGACTATGGCGAAGATCGGTTGTTTTGCTATCAATATTTAAGTAAGATAAAGAATTTTAAGGGCGTCTCCTCTGTTTGTTATGAATACTTGATTCAGCCGGGTGATTCCCTTTCAACAAAATACCGTAGCAATTTATTTGAACTCGAATATTCACAATGGAAGGCTCTATATAGCTTATATAAATTCCATGATGTCATTACTGACCAATCTGAAAAGGACCTGTTTACAGAGCTTTTCTGGTTGGTAAATGATGCAATAATGAGATGTAAAGGAAATAGTAGCCGTCTATATTCAGATATAAAACAGATCTTAGATATAGAAGAAATTGATGGATTAAGACAACATTCATCACTATATCAAGCAAATAAT
>VSPW01000101.1 GCA_009775535.1 Muribaculaceae bacterium | reverse complement strand
ACGGTATACAGTTCAAGCGTGCTCGACTGGTTACGCATATGCAGGTTGGCATCCAGATGCCTGTGCGGAAAGTTGTACGTCACAAAGTTATCGTCATTGAGCGTCCACTGCTTGTACCCTATCACCGGGTCAGTCGGCTTCAGCATCACCCTGATGGTAGAATCGGCATATGTCATCTCCGCACCTATACGGAAGCCTTCCTTGCCGGAAATATTGCGCTGAGACAGCATGAACGTGAATTTGTCCGATGCCAGAAGCCCGTTGACACCCACATGGGCGAAATTGTCGAATGTACCGGGCCTGTTATCCATCCGCCCGTTGAAATACAGGTCGCCGCCAAGCTGCCGTAATGAAAATTCGACAGTATCCAAGGCCGTGCTGCCTGTCACAAACCTTATTACACGTGCCTTGGCATATATCAATGAGTCATTTACGGCGTCAAGGCGCAGATCCCTGAACCGCATATCAGAAGGCGCAAGGATATCGGTTATCATATTGTCAGGCCCGGCCTGGAGCGTCAGCCCGAACTGCGGCAACGCACGCTGTATCGGCGACACATCTATATGCGACATCGCAATCTGGGCCTTGACGGTGTCCACCGCCGCCGAAAACCGCGCCGCCAAAGTGTCCAGCGGGCATGGTGAGGTGAAAACCGATGTCAGGTCACGGTTCTTCAGGTCCAGACGCGTTACCGAGTCAGACGAAACCAGGTGGGCCGTAACATCACTGACAGAAATCCTTGACACGGAATCTTTCATGGTAAACCCGTGCAAAGTCAAGCCTGCATCAAGCGACTTACCGGTACGCGATATGCTGGCATTGCCATCGAGGTCGGCGGTCAGCACCATAGGAGTAGCAGACATATTCAAGGCCTGCATGTCGACATGCCCTGCATCAAGGCTCATATCCCAATCATAGGTATCGCCCTGCAAATTTCCAGAAGCCACCAGCCCAAAGACAGCATCAGGGGCAGACGAGTCCAGTGAAAGGCGTCCCATGCCGTCATGGACAGCCACATCTGCCGTAATATCCTTATATTCATATCCGTTATATTCAGCGGAAACCACCTTGGCATGGATGTCGGCAACCGTACCTTTCGCCAAAGGGTCAAGCCCCTTGCCTTTTGCATCGACCGTAGCCGTCACCCGGCCTATGCCAAGGGTTGGCATAAATGTATTCACCGGAAATCCGTCAGTCTTCAAGGCCACAGTGTAACCCGACACACCGCCCTTCCATGCGGCATCCAAAGCCAGCCGGCCCTTTCCTGTCAGGACGGTGACCTTTCCGTCAACATCCTTCCCCTTCATGGCAACACGGCCTTTTATATCCATCGGAGGAATATTGAACATCTTTGCCACCGCGCGGTCCAGCATCTTGTTTTTCAACGGGGTGACATCCCATATATGTCCCGACAGCGCAAGGTTGCCAGAAAGACGCCGCGGGTCCATAGGGTATTCCACCACCCCGTCGGCCTTAATCTCCACACAACGGTTCACCTCTATTGCGGCACGCCTTAGGTTAAGGCGTCCTGTAGTACCGTCTACATCAATACCCACCTTAACAGGCGATGCCGCCGGCAATCCGGACAGCATCGGAGCTGCCTGAGGGAACATCATGGCGGCATCTCCAGCCCCAACATGCCCGTTGACATTCAGTCCCAGCGGAAGCGTAGGATCGGCGGCCATATCCCCCATTCCCATCATTCCGGAAAAGCTGAGAGATGTCGCGGGGGCACGAAGCTCAAATCCGTCGAAATGCAGTGCAGCCGAGTCTATGCGCATCAGACCGGAGGCATCAATGGCAAGCCCGCAACGTTCCACACCGTGCAGCCTCTTTACAGGAAGCCGGAGCTCAGAGGCTCGGTTATAGAATCCCTCAACGTCAAGGTCAAGGCTGTCAACGGCAATATACCCGAAATCGAGCCCGGGCTGCGGCACTGCGCCGCGCGATGTATACAGCACACGGCTGCCGTCGATGCCTATCTGGGATATATTTATTGTCCATGGGGCAGACTGCACGGAGTCGGCCACGGCAGATACTTCCGGCGTCGCCGCCACGGATACGCCAGAAGGGGCTGTGATATAGGCGGCGTCAAGTCCGCCTGCCCTGAACGCTTCAATGTCCACACGCTGGTTCTCAAGGTCGATAACGCCCCCGGCAAGGGTGGCTTCTGACATATACGCCCCAAGGGAATCTATCGTAGGGGGCAGCGACATGCTGTAGCGGAAATCGCGCAAGGTAAGGTTCTGTGCATGTATGGCCATACGTGTCGCCTCCTTTGCGGCGGTGTCGGCCTCAATGGTGTCCGGACGGATCGCAATGGCCACGTGTCCGCCCTCTATCAGCGCGTCACTGAGGTCTATATCCACCGTCTGCCCAAGCCTGATGGATGAAGGCTGTATATCCACCATGCGCAGGGAGGCATCAAGGCTCATGGACGATTCAGTACCGCCCATCCGGTAGCGGGCATCACGCAGCACCACACCGTCAAGTTCTATATCGCCTCCGAGCAGAGGCAGAATCCTGGCCGAGGCCTCAGCCTCACGGGCCGCCACAAGTGTATCACCCGATGCGTTGTCAATCATGTACAGCCCGCTGACTTCAAGCCTCAAAGGGAAACGCAGCCTGAAACTGCCCAGTTCAAACCTCGTATTTCCGTTACAGTTCAACGCGGTAACGGCAGCAGTGGCCACCCGCTGCTGTACCCAGGGAGAATACAGGCCTACCGCCAGACCTGCCACAAGCAACAGCAGCCCCATGGACAGCCACAGGACGGCACGCACTATTTTTTTGACTTTCCCGTATGCAGACACCTTATTATTAAGTATTACAGTTTATGAATAGTTGAAATCGCTATGGTTAAAACATCCGCCAAAGGCCGATTGTTGGCAACGCATCCCTACAATTCCATATTTTTCAAAATTAACATAAAAAATCCATCCCGCAAAAAAATATCTCCGCCCGGATCCATGCACATTATCTCCGTCGCCGCCAAGCCACCACCGCAGCAACAACGGCAAACGCCATGGCCCAACGCCCTACAGTCGCAAAGAATCCTCCCACGCCGCCATCGCCACGTACGGCCTCACGGATTATGGACACCGTATCGCGGCGCACCATGTACACCGTGTCGCGCACGGCCGAATGCCTGTACTCACGGCGCACCTCCCGGTGGTACACCACACTGTCACGCGTACGGTCTATGATAACACTGTCGGCAATCCACAACGTATCCGACACATGGCTGTAGACATGGCACGTGTCATGCACCGACACCGCCGCAGGCACATACCTCGAAGCACCGCATCCGCCCAAAACTCCGGATACGGCCAACGGCAATAATAAAAACAGGCTATTCCTTTTCATGGCAAAAACATATCATATCGTTGATGCCACAAAATTACTACAGCATACCGCATCCCGGCATGTTATTTCCCGGATTCGGGATTTTAACAGTCAGATTTCCGTAACCTACTGGCCGCAAGCATCCCCCGGAAAGCCTCCACGGAATTTAACACTGAAAAAATTTCCCACAACCCATCATCACAGCCTTTCTACCATAAAGAACCTGAAAATCTTTCAGCCGAACATCATTGCGGCCTCACAAAGCGACGCCACAGTATCAACCCCGGCATCAGGAAACCTGCCGTCAGGGTCAAAAAGCACTGCCTCCCACCCCGACGCAAGCGCGCCGGCGATATCCGTCTGCGGATTATCCCCAATCATCACCGACCCGCCGGGCACAGCCCCAGATACAGAGCATGCATACGCGTATATCCTTGCATCCGGCTTATTTATACCGATATCATCACTGAGCACCACACAGTCGAAATACATGCCTATGCCGGATGAACGCAATTTGTCATGCTGCACCTCCCGGAAGCCATTGCTCAACATCCCTATCCTGTACCCCTTTCCCCGTATATGGCCCAACAGCTCCACAGCGCCGGGGACAAGCCCCTGTTTCGAGCCGAGGCGTCCGAGATAGTCGCCGTCCATCTCCAGGGAAAGGCGGCGGGCCTCAGCATCGGTACATCCAGCCCCAACCAGCGGAAGCCGGAAACGCTCCATGCGCAGCACAGCGCCGGAAATCTCCGCACGGTTGTACATGTCCCACAACCTGTGGTTTACGTCATGGTAGCTGTCACGCCACCGGTCCACACTGCCGAAATATCGCTCCAGACCGAACTCCCCGTAGACCTCCGACAGGCATACATGAGAATTGCCACGGAAATCCCACAAGGTATCGTCAAGGTCGAACCACACCCATGGTGTCGACTCAGGAGTGAACCTACACCTCATTTATCTTCCACCATTTATATGATACACCGCCATCCATGGCCTCACCGCCCTCAATGGCCTTCAACCTCTTCACCACACGGCATGTGACCGGAAGCACCAGCACCTCATATACCGTCTTGAGCAGCGCCTGGGTGACAATCAGCGACAGGATGGTGTCCCAGGGCAACACACCGCCAAAGGCCACAGGAAAAAATATGACACTGTCAGCTCCCTCGCCCCAAAGCGTGGAGACAATTGCCCGCACAGAGAAATTGCGTCCGCCGGAGGCCACCTTCATCCTCGACATGACATACGCGTTTATCATCGAGCCGCACAGGAAAGCCAGGAACGATGCCGCCATGATGCGCGGCACGCTTCCGTACACAGCCTCCATTGCCTCCTGCCCATGCCAGTCAGCGCCCCCGGGAAGCCATATGGCCACATTGAGGAACAAGGCCGCCATAAGGCTCATGGCAAACCCAAGCCATATCACCAGGCGTGCCTTACGGAAGCCGTACACCTCCACGATGCAGTCATTGAGGATATAGCTGAGCGGAAACACTATAAAGCCCGCCGTTATTGAAAACCATCCCGCGTCCACCGTCTTTATCTCTATAAGGTTGGAGACTATGAGCAGCACGCAGAAAAGCACCGACAGAACTACAAACGAAAGCGAAAATACAGGTTTATTATTATCCATAAATCAATTTTACAGTCATTTCTGAGGATCATCCAGTGTCCTTATCTCGGTATGGCTAACGTCCTCCACCTGCGGTTCATTGTGTTGCACGCGTGAAGGTTTGTTAACGGCCTTGTTGTGGACACCGATGAAATAGCTTTCAAGGAACACCCCTATGGCAAACACTACAAGCCCGGAGCCGGTGATGATGTTCGTGAGCGAATCGTTCTGCACGCCGAAATTATACAGTTCATACACCCCTGCACCGAGCAGCAGCAGCGGAACGGCATACAGCCACGGCGGCAGCGCCACCGGACGGTAGCTTATGGCCAGGACATAGAAGTGGAACAACGCGCCGATAACCAGCAACGCGCCGAAAAGGAACGTCACCAGGGCAACGAACGCCGACTCGAATATCAGCATCGACACCCCGAGTATCACACCAGCCACACCGGTAATCCACCCGATGGCCGATGCCCCCCACGACCGTCGCGCTCCTTCCTTGGGGCTGCGCATAAGCGACCATATATTGAGCACCGAAGCCACAAGGAACACTATCCCGCCGGCAATCACAACCCCCTGGGAGGTAAGGCTGCGGTTAACGATTATCATCACCACTCCTAGCGTGAGTATTATCAACGCCGACAATATTGAACTCTTCCCTTTCATAACCACATTATATTTTTAGTTAATAAGCAAAATTAATAATTTTAGTACTACACTACCAACAATATCAACCACTTTTTGGTTTTGACTGATAGCCCGTCCAGGCAGACAGCAGCCCAGGCCCACCATCACGGTGGGCCTGGGCTGCGCCTTATTATCATTACTCTTTAGTCCGTCATGCTATTCTCCCATCCCGGACTGCGATGAACCGCCCTTGGAAGCGCCGCCCACCATGTCGTCGTTCTGTATCGACTTGGCAGTCTTCTTCACCTGGGCCTTCATCGAACCGAAACGGTAGGACACCATCACCATGAACCCGCGCATATTGAACTGGCGGGTAATGTTTTCGCCGGTATAGTCGCCGTTGACGGTCGACACCGTCATATTGCGCACACTGCGTCCCACAGGGTTCTGTGCATGGACACGTACGGTGAGGCGGTCCTCCTTCAGGAACGACCGGCTCAGCGAGGCCATGCACATCAGCGACTGCCATCCGGGCACGTGGAAGTAGCTGTACACATCGTTGGCGTTAGAGCCGATATGGAACGCGCCCAGCTCGAAGTTGAGCTTCCAAGGCAGTTTCTGGCTTACGCGCCCGAAGCCGCGCCAACCCCAGCGCCCGAGTGTCATCCCCTGCTGTGAGAACCGGTTGTAGTACACGCCGCCGTTGATCATCAGCGATGTCGTTGGGGTCATGGACCATTGCATGAACGTATTGAACGACAGGGTACGCGAACGTCCCGTATTGGCATATGTGCTGTTGATTATCCCTTCGTCGTCAACAAACGACACCTGTGCTATGCCGCTGTTCGACAGTTCATAGTTGGCCGAAATGTTGAAGTTGAACTTCTGCTTGATGAGCATGTATGTGAGCTTCATCGAATGGTGGCGCGCGCTTTGCAGGTCAGGGTTGCCGTACGCCTGCGATATCGGGGTCTCCTTCTTCACCGGATTGAGGAAGTTGATGCCTGGACGGTTTATGCGTGAAGCATAGTTGAACGTAAAGCTCGATGAGCCAGAAGCCTGCCACGATGCCGCCGCCGAAGGCACAAAATCATTGAGGTTGCTGGCGAAATCGGGGGTCGTACCATCGGCGAACTCCGCCTTCAGACGCGAGAACTCATACCGCAACCCGGCACGCAAGCTCCACTTCCCCAGCCTTACGCCATACTGGGCATACATCGCCCCGATGTGGGTTATATGTGAGAAATCAGTGTTGACCGGGGCTGCATCTCCATATTGCTGTATGTTCTCCGAATGGTTGTCGCGCAATATGTATTTAGCACCGAGGTCAAACGTGTGTATATTCGCAAAGGGACGCGTCCAGTCGGCCTGGAACGTATGTTCCATAAAGTTCAGGTCGTAGTCCGTATAGCTGCGGTCGTAGCCGAGCGGGAAGTTCACAAGGTTTTCATAATATGTAGTGTCGCGGTCCTTGTTGTTTGAGGTCGATATCATGTACGATA
>VSPW01000100.1 GCA_009775535.1 Muribaculaceae bacterium | reverse complement strand
TCTTTATTCATTCCGGTCAATTTTTAATTTCATATACCAGCAGTCAAACGCTTAAACGACCAGAGACCCGGAAATGTTCAGGCGAGGAAACGCCACACCCATAACTGCGGATATCCGTGAGACAGAATCTGCTTCTGATACAATACGACCATTTTCCCTGATAGGGACTGCCGCATTTCCATTATGCAACTGCTCAACCGCCTCCATAATGTTCACATCCGTATCATTAATGACTTTATAATATGCCGGGACGCCCAATGTATCACGGGCAATCAGGGCTTTCAGCTGTGACAACAGCAACTGACGCGATTGGGTTATATAATACCATCTTGCAGGCACACCATTCTTGGCGGCATATGAAACAAATGCATACAATAATGTATCATCATTAGGCAGCAACTTCAACAGTTCCGGCACATCTTTCGACATTGACAGCAAATCACGATTGAGATCACAGTACTCGTAAGTAAATTTCTGCAAAAGTCCGGCATTGGCCACATTTATATAATATGACGTTATACCTGTAGTGTCATTTGGCACAAATATATCTGGCATTATGCCTCCGCCACCGTATACGACACGACCTGTTGAAGTATGGAATATTTTGTCTTTGTTGAACTTGACACTATCTGCATTATATGCCTCCCCATGGTTGTACCTGTCCAGTATTTCCGATTCATAGCCCTGGTTTTCCCCTGGTTTATAATCTTTCTGTATGGAGCGCCCGGATGGTGTATAATATCGCTGTACTGTAAGTCTTAAAGCACTACTATCCGCCATTACCAATTGCTGCTGGACAAGACCTTTGCCGAACGAACGCCGCCCTATAATCAACCCCCGGTCATTGTCTTGCAACGCACCCGAAAGAATCTCACTCGAGCTTGCAGAGAACTCATCAATAAGCACGACCACTTCACTGTCGACAAACCGTCCAGTGCCATCACTCAACACCACTGAATTTATGTTTTCGTCACGCCCACGGGTCTCTACAATAGTACTATATGGAGGCAGGAACTCATTGGCCATCATTATAGCCGTCTCCATAAACCCACCACCGTTTCCACGCAAATCAATAATATATTTATTTGCACCTCCGACCCGCAACTTGTTGAGCGCGGAAATAAATTCATTGTATGTGTTTCGGGAAAATTTATTGACTTTTACATAGCCAATATCATCACGGAGGATATAGGCAGCATCGACAGATGTCACCGGAATATCCCCACGCGTCACATCATATTTCAACAATTTCTTTGAGTTGGCCCGCTTTACGCCAAGACTAACCTTTGTACCTTTTGGCCCACGCAACTTTGAGAACACATCCGAATTTGATATCCCCTTCCCTCCTACATTTTCCTTATCAATCGTTACAATACGGTCACCGGCCTTCAATCCTACCTTTTCAGCAGGTCCTCCTGAAATAATCTCAACAATACATATGGTATCATTCATTATCATAAATGATACGCCTACTCCACTGAAAGATCCTTCCAAGTCATCATTCACCCCTTTTAAGTCTTTTGCGGGTATGTATGCCGAATGTGGATCGAGATTGTTCAACAAAAACGGGAGAGTCCTCTCTATCAGAGAATCCGTATCAATTTCATCGACATATTGAGAATTTATTGTCGACAGGATAGCATTAAACTTTTTCTGCCCGTCAGTCATAGGCTCATGCCTGTTGACCAAATAATCAGCCCACATACCTCCAGCAAAAGCCAATGCAGCAATCAACGGTATCCAGATTGTGGCTGTTATCTTGTTTTTCATCGCGTTTTTATAGCAATAATTATGGCGTTTTCAATCTTATTGATTATCACACGTCAGATTTTCTACTTGTATACATTCTATACCGGCCCTACGCATAAGGTCTATACCGTCTGTTATACGGTAAAGTTCATTGAACACCACTCTCCTTATTCCAGACTGTATTATAAGCTTGGCACATTCCAGACAGGGCGATGCTGTCACATACAGCGTTGAGCCATCACTGGAATTATTGCTTCTGGCCACTTTTGATATCGCATTAGCCTCTGCATGAAGCACATATGGTTTTGTAATCCCATCTGGATCTTCGCATACATTTTCAAATCCGACAGGAGTCCCATTATAACCATCTGAAATTATCATTTTATCCTTCACCAATATAGCACCGACTTTCCGCCGTTCGCAATACGAGTTTTCTGCCCATATGTGCGCCATACGCAGATACCGGCGATCTAGTACTTCCTGCTTATCATTATGCTCTTTCATCGCACATTATTAAGAATTGGCAAAGTTACTCAATTTATTCGACTAACAAACATTTTTATCCCCATTTTGTTTGCGCCAAAACATTTAGAGATTTCCATGTTTACAATATAATATCTTTAAATTAACATTATTACACTTTTATCATATGTCCGTTTTTGCTATATTTACGTTTTAAAGATAATTAAATTTGATAAATCTATGGATGTTTCAAAATATAGACGATTTTTTCTTCAAAACGATTTTGGACAAAGATCCGTAAAACCGCGAAAAAGGCGGGAATAGGCATTATCCGCCCCGCACTGTTGCTTTTACGTGTCTCTTGACAAAAAAGTGTCGTTTGCAGATAAAGCCCGGATATACGGTGCTTTGGGATATTTCATCCTGCCAACCGATGCTGTGCCTGACTTCATTATCGGTCTGGGATATACCGATGACCTTATAGCCCTGGCGTGGGCATTGCATTCTGTATGGAAGAACGTCACCCCAGAAATAAAAAGACGTGCGGACGCAAAGTTGACTGAATGGTTCGCTGAAAATGAAATCCTTGAATCCTCAGAGCCGTTGTCCCCACCACCATTCCAACAAGAACAGCCCAATATATCCATGCCACCCAACCCACAATAGAAAAAAATTGGAAAATTCGATGGCATCTTGAAATTTTTTAATTATTGTTGCGTCTGATAATGTAAAACATGAATATTCTCACATTAAGTTTTCACTAATTTCAATGAGCAACAACATTATTGAGGTCAGTCACGTCAATAAGACGTATACACGCCATCAGGCGCTAACTGATGTCAGCATTGATATCCCCCAAGGATCAATTTATGGACTACTTGGGCCTAACGGAGCAGGAAAGACCACTTTAATCCGTATAATAAACCATATAACAGCCCCAGATTCAGGCATAGTACGCTTTGACGGACATCAATTGTCTGCATCAGACATCTATAACATCGGGTATCTCCCGGAAGAACGTGGCCTATACAAAAAGATGAAGGTCGGGGAGCAGGCCATGTTCTTTGCTAGGCTAAAGGGCCTATCGAAAAAAGATGCACGGCGCAGCCTTGACCAATGGTTCGAGAAGTTGGAAATAACATCCTGGTGGAACAAAAAAGTAGAGGAACTGTCTAAGGGTATGGCCCAGAAGATACAGTTCATAATCACCGTACTCCACAATCCTCGCCTGCTTATTTTTGATGAGCCATTCTCCGGCTTTGACCCTATAAATGCAGGCATACTGAAACGCGAGATACTTGAACTTCGTGACAAAGGAGCAACTGTCATTTTTTCAACCCACAATATGAGTAGCGTGGAGGAGCTTTGCGATGACATTACACTTATAAATAATTCACACAACATCCTCACTGGAAATGTAGAGGCACTACGCAAACAGTACGGTGCAAACCGCTACCGGATAACATTCGATTCGGCAAGCTCAGATGCACATCAGCTTATGCAAGCAATCGAACCGTTTGTTGTTTCGTCCAGGCAGTCTGACAACGATAAACTTTCATCATCTACCGTTGATTTCACGCTGCGTTCCGCTGATGCCCTACGGCCTATGCTGGCAGCTGCCAACAATACGGTATTAATAAATTCGTTCTCGCCACTGATGCCTTCAATGGACGAAATATTCATCTCAGCGGTCGAAAACAGCAACAATACAACAACACAACCACCAGTCTATAACGAAGCGAAATGAAATCATCACTATCACTAATAATAAGCCGCGAGTTTTTCCAACGTGTCTCGCGTAAAAGCTTCATCATCACAACCATCCTCATGCCGATCCTTATGATTGGCCTCATGGCCGCACCAGCCTTGATAATGATGGTTTCAACACCAAGCCAAAAAGAAATTGCCGTCATTGACTTCAGCGGAATGATTGCCCCGACATTACAAAATTCACAGTCTGTCCACATCACCGCTTACGCACCAGGGACAAGCACCGATACGCTTGAAGCCAACAAAAACATATTCGGCGTCCTGGTTATTGGCGAAGATATAATAAAGAACCCTTCAAGCATAAGCTTGCGTACCCATGAGGCGGCATCAATAGAGTTGGAATCAAACCTATCCCAACAGATATCATCTACAATTGAGGACATACGCCTGCGTGAGCTAGGATATGATAATATACGGCAGATCCTTGATGATACAAAAGCTAATGTTGTAATCACTACAGAACGTATCGGACAGGAAAAATCCACATCTTCCATGGTATCGTTCTTTATCGGTATTGCAATGACATTCATCCTCTACATGTTCCTGCTCATATACGGACAAATGGTGATGACAAGCATAATAGAAGAAAAGAACAACCGTGTGCTAGAAATTGTAGTGTCATCGGTAAGCCCAACCAAACTCATGCTTGGAAAAATTCTTGGTATCGGACTTGTCGCCACTGTACAAATCCTGATATGGGGGATACTGATATGCAGCGTATCTGCATGGCTAATGCCTTCGCTCACGTCTATGGTGACAGGCAACGATATTGAATTGATGTCCGTGCTCTCACAGTTGGGTGATACAGGTTACATAATAAGTCTGTTTGCATATCTCCTGCTGTTCCTGATTGGCGGTTTCCTGTTCTATTCAGCAATATTTGCGGCCATAGGGTCTGCTGTAGACAATATACAGGATGCAGGACAGCTACAGTCAATAGTCATTATACCCATCATGCTCGGACTGATAATGGCCATGTCAGTAGCAAATGACCCTAACTCTACATTGGCTTTCTGGCTTTCTGTAATACCGTTCACTTCGCCTATGGTCATGTTGGCCCGCATACCGTTCGGAATATCAACCGGTGAAATCATATTGGCTTTGGTTGTGCTTTATGTATCGACCATGCTGGTGGTATGGCTCGCGGCAAAAATCTACCGCGTAGGCATATTCATGTACGGCAAGAAGCCAAATCTACGGGAACTCATACGCTGGGCCACATACAAATAATTCTTAAAACAGACTAACAATGGGCCACATGACATAACAATGTGGCCCATTGTCTCGTTGTTATACAGTACAGATTGACAAATTTGGAGGCACATAGCCTTATTCTCGATTTTTTTTGTTAATTTTGCACGATTTTAGACAAGATATTCGCATATACGTAGAAAATGAGACAATTAAAAATCACCAAATCGATTACCAACCGCGAGAGTGCTTCACTTGACAAATATCTACAGGAAATCGGACGTGAAGAACTGATTTCAGTTGAAGAGGAAGTCGAACTCGCACAGCGTATCAAACAAGGCGACCAAGCGGCGCTTGAAAAATTGACACGCGCAAACCTTCGATTCGTTGTCTCTGTAGCCAAACAGTACCAAAATCAAGGTCTCAGCCTTCCCGACCTCATCAATGAAGGCAACCTTGGCCTTATCAAGGCAGCACAGAAGTTTGACGAGACACGTGGATTCAAATTCATTTCTTACGCTGTGTGGTGGATTCGTCAGTCAATCCTACAAGCCTTAGCCGAACAGTCACGTATTGTGCGTCTGCCCCTTAATCAGGTAGGATCGCTCAATAAGATATCCAAGGCCCTATCCAAGTTCGAGCAGGAAAATGAGCGACGCCCATCTCCTGAAGAGCTCGCTGAAAGTCTGGATGTACCTGTTGAAAAAATAGCCGACACCTTAAAAGTATCTGGACGCCACATTTCAGTTGACGCCCCGTTTGTTGAAGGCGAGGACAATTCACTGCTTGATGTGCTGACCAATGATGATTCACCTATGGCCGATGCCACACTCACCCAGGAATCTTTGTCCAAGGAAGTAGACCGGGCCTTGCACCAATTGCATGAGCGTGAACGTGAAATACTAAAAATGTTCTTCGGCATAGGCTGCCAGGAAATGACCCTTGAAGAAATCGGCGCTAAGTTTGACCTTACACGCGAACGCGTACGCCAAATCAAAGAAAAAGCCATACGGAGGCTTAAAGGTCAGCGCAGCAGGCTTCTAAAGACGTATCTCGGCCAATAGGCACACAGCGTAAAAGAAATATTTAAGGCATTAACAAATACTCCGCGCCCCGGGTCAACAGCCCAAAAGGGCGCGGACTGCTTTATGTAGCACCGTTCAACAATGCGACAATATAAGATCACACGATACCTGCCTACTGCAATCACTACCGCCATAATACTCTACCTCACCCTGTTCCCAGATCCTGTACCCACCGGAGGGATCCCAATCATACCTGGTATCGACAAATTTGTCCATGCAATAATGTTTGGCGGTTTTGTCTCTGCAATCTTATTTGACTACTATCGTACCAACCCTTCATATCGTAGGCTTACAAAGAAAAAATTGGCAATATTCACATTATCCGGATGCATGTTTGGAGGAATAATAGAAATCATACAGCAATTGATGGACATAGGACGTTCCGGCGACTGGCTTGATTTTATCGCTGACTGCACTGGATGCATTATAGCCGCAATGACTGCGCCACCTGTAATAAAAAGAATTTTCCGGAAATAAGAAATGGTGTCCGGAGATCTCCGGACACCATCAATTGTATCTGCGTATAAAATCTATTTCAGCAATCCCTCCATTGCGGCCTTGACATCAGCACGGAGAGCATCGCCCTGCTTATCCCGGCTAAGTATCTTTCCGTCCGGACCAAAAATTATTATACATGGAATACCTGATATACCATACAATTCAGTAGGGACTGTCTGGGCGTTTATAATCTGTGGCCATGGCAACTGATGTTTCTCTATGGCATCCTTGGTATTTTCAGGCTCATCCCAAACAGCAACACCTAGTACTTCCAGCCCTTTAGGCCCGTATTCATTGTATATATCCTTTATCACAGCGGTCTCACGTATGCAAGGACCACACCAGCTGGCCCAAAAATCAACCAGCGTATATTTACCTTTACCGACGTAATCACTTAATTTTTTGGATGTGCCGTCACCATATGTTATCTCAAAATCCTTGAACATAGCTCCAGGTTGCGTGGAAGCCTTATTCTCAGCAGCAGCGACAAGCCCTGTCAC
>VSPW01000010.1:12693-22294 GCA_009775535.1 Muribaculaceae bacterium | reverse complement strand
ACTTTCATATACTATTTTGTAGAGAATGGACGTTTTTGGTATAAAACATATAATTATGAGACGCAATATCGCCATTTCTGCAATCCTTGTATTTTTCATGTCCGCTTTTGCACAAAATCCGGTATTCAATAATCCGGACAACCGACCATATTGGGGGATAAGGGGATCTTTCGACATAAGCATACCCGGAGATATGGAGACAAACGGATATAAGGTGAAGATGTTCGGTCAAGGCTACGGCGGATCAGTAGGGGCAGTATACCATCTGCCGGTCTTTGCCAACCTTTTCTTTGAGCCGGGGATGTCGTTATATTATGACACTTATGTAATAGATGACCTTTACGCTGATAACGGTAGCTCAGATTCGCCGCAGTCTGTAGATGCCGATATAAGAAAGTTTGGTGTCAGGATGCCTCTTACCATAGGTTATCGTTTCGATATATGGGAGAATGCCGGTATCAGCATATTGACCGGCCCGGAATTGACATATGGGTTTACCGCCAGGGTATCGGGAGACAGATATAAGGAGTTGGGGCTGCCCGTCAACCTGTATACATCGGCAGGCGGCCACAAAAGGTTCAATTTCCTCTGGGGTGTAGGGGCTGGACTTGACATCAATAGATTCCACATCTCAATAATAGGATATTTCGGACTTGTCAATATGATGCACAGTCCTATAACTCTTCATGAGAATGTGGCAAGGGTGGCATTCGGCTATAATTTTTGATATCCATTAGGATGTTCCTCTTGCAGGCGGCAGCATGTTTCTGGCTGGCGCTCTAGGTTCAGTAGATATTTTTTTGCATCCAATCCGCCGCCATATCCGGTCAGGGAGCGGTCAGCGCCTATGACACGGTGGCATGGGGCGAATATCGATATGGCGTTTGCCGCATTGGCGTTTGCCACGGCACGTACCGCTTTAGGCATACCTATCATGGTGGCCAATTCCCCATATGAGATGGTCCTGCCGTATGGGACTACGGACAATTCATACCACACCCTCTTTTGGAAATCAGTGCCGGCAAACAGCAGTGGCACATCGAATATGCGCCGTTTTCCTGCAAAATATCCGTCCAACTGCATTATTGCCATTTCAATTACATCAGACAAGCCGTCTTCAAATCCCGTATGCAACATCCGTCTGAGCCTGCCGGATACAATATCATGGTGGCGTCCTGACTGCCAGTCGCACATACATAGCCTATCTCCATACGAACCGAGCAATAGCTCCCCGCAAGGCGAATTATATCGGCTTGTTATTATCTTGTCCATGTCCCAGTTTCATTTTTTCGTTTATAATTTATTTGATTTTGCAAAGATATGAATACCGTTGTCATTTTGCAATTATTGACAATGGCCATGGAATCCTTTTTTGCCGCTGAAAATTACTGGATATGAATAGGCTCTGAAAAAACAATCACAGCCGGGAAATGTTAAAATAATCAATGCGTCATGCAGGGTTGCATATTCGGCCTAAGGTGATTAACTTTGTCATATTGAAACAAGACAGGATAGAAAATGGCAATTATTGAGATTACATCCTTAACCCAGCCTGGTGTCGAGGTCTACGGCTCGTTGACAGAAGCTCAATTGCGCAGCAGGCTCGACCCTTCGCGCGGGATTTTTATCGCCGAGAGCCCCAAGGTTATAAACGTGGCTCTTGATGCCGGATACAGGCCGCTATCCCTTCTGTGCGAAAGGAGGCACATATGTGGAGATGCTTCCGGTATAATAGACAGGTGTGGCGACATCCCGGTATATACAGGCGGCCGGGAGATATTGGCATCGCTTACTGGCTATACGCTTACGCGCGGCGTGCTGTGCGCCATGCATAGGCCAGAGGCGTTGGCTGTCAGTGATGTATGCCGTGACGCCAGGCGTGTGGTAGTCATCGATGGGGTGGTCGATACCACCAACATAGGCGCTATATTCCGTTCTGCGGCGGCATTGGGGATTGATGCTGTTCTGCTCACGCCTGCTTCCTGCGATCCGCTTAACCGCCGTGCGGTCAGGGTGTCAATGGGCTCGGTGTTCCTTGTCCCCTGGACGTGGATTGACAGTCCCGATTCCCTGAAGCCACTTGGCTTCAAGACTGCGGCGATGGCCCTTACAGACAATTCTGTATCTATTGATGACCCGAAACTTGTCTACGAACCTAAGTTGGCTGTGATTATGGGCACAGAGGGCGACGGTCTGAGCCGGGAAGCGGTTGCGTCCGCCGACTATGTTGTGCGCATACCAATGTCGCATGGGGTCGATTCCCTAAATGTTGCCGCCGCTGCCGCAGTTGCATTTTGGCAGTTGCGTAGACGTGAGTGATTATTTATGATTATTCAATATACAATTATATATGAATTTATATCGACAGATTTTGCCGGCGGCGGTAGCCCTGGCCTTGATGGGAGGTATCCAGAATGTCAGCGCTGAACATCTGGTTCTTCTCCACACCAATGACACCCATTCTCAGATTTATCCTGATGCAGATGGACTTGGTGGCATACAGCGGCGGAAGGCCGTAGTGGACAGTGTGCGCGCCGTGCGTAGGAATGTAATGCTTATTGATGCAGGGGACATTGTCCAGGGTACACTGTTTTTCAATATCGGAGGCGGCCAGGTAGAAGAAAAGCTTATGAATGCCCTTGGATACGACTTGCGCATATTGGGTAATCATGAATTTGACAACGGGGCTGATTCCCTGGCCGGAAACCTTGCCGGGGCAAAGGCCGAATTGCTGTCAACCAACTACCGTCTTGACGGTTCGCCGCTTGATGGCCTGTTCAAGAAATATGCTGTGCGCACATACGGTGGCAAGCGCATCGGCTTTATGGGAATCAACCTACGCCCTGAGGGCATGATAGCAGAAGGCAACTATGATGGGGTCGGATATCTTGATGCCGTGGCCGCGGCAAACTCCACCGCACGGTATTTGCGTGATGTGGAGGGGGTGGATGCCGTTGTGGCTGTCACCCACGTTGGCTATAGCCCGTCAGAACCTCCAGGAGACCTGGATATCGCTGCGGCATCTAAGGATATTGATATTATAATAGGAGGCCATTCACATACCCTTGTAGACCCTGCCTCAGGCCATATGCATAGGGTGAAAAATGCAGATGGACGTGAAATCCTTGTAGCCCAGGCAGGAAAGCGTGGGCATTATGTAGGGCAGATTGACATTGACCTGGATAGCCTGTCTGCTTTGCCGGAATACACACTTATCCGTGTAGATGGACGTCTTGACGGCAAGGCTGATCCGGAAATTGATGCCATAATAGAGCCTTACCGCCGTGGTGTGGATTCACTGATGACGCTGAAAGTAGGTGAATCGGCCATAGCCCTTGACAGGGACGGACGCCCATTGTTGAATTTTGTGGCCGATTATATGGTTACTCGTGGCCGTCAGCTGGCCGGTGACGTCGATCTTGGCCTTATCAATAAGGGAGGCCTTCGCACATCATTGCCAAAGGGTGATATCACTGAAGGTATGGTCATAAATATGATGCCTTTCAACAATTATACCACCGTGATAGAGCTAAAGGGCAGTGATCTGATGGACGCCCTTGACGTCATGGCGCGTACAGGCGGTAATGGCGTTTCCCGGAATGTTGCGGTGGAGTATTCACCGGTATCAAAGAAATGTACATCTGTCAGGATTGACGGTAAACCGTTGGACAAGGACAAGGTATATCGGGTGGCGACGATAGACTATCTGGCAAACGGTGGCGACTATATGCAGTCTTTGCGTAACGGCAAGGTTGTGGCCCGCAGTCCGCAGGTGCTGTACCGCGATCTGCTCACGCATTTCCGTACAGATCTAAAGGGTAAGAAGATAAAGCCTTCTGGCGAGAACCGGTTTAAGGCAAAATAATAAGATGATATGAAAATGAAATTATTTGCTATATTGTTGTGGGCATTTGCCCCTCTGATACATCAGGCATGGGCGCAGCAGCCTACGATAATTGAACAGACGGATACCGACGGATGCCGCCGTTGGGTGGATTCGGTATACAATACTCTGACTGAACGCCAAAGGGTGGCGCAACTGATTTTCCCTAAGGCCGACCCCACTGGGGCGGCCGTGTCAAAATCGCGTCTGCGGACACTTGTGAAGGAAAACGGGGTAGGGGGACTGCTGTTCTCCCAAGGCTCGATAGAGCAGTATATCGATATGACAAACTATGCCCAAAGCATCGCAGAAGTACCGGTATTGATGACCTTCGATGGCGAATGGGGATTGTCGATGCGTATAAAAAAGACGCCACGCTTCCCACATAATATGGCGCTGGGAGCTATAAGGGACGACCGTCTGCTATATGACTATGGGCTGGAAATGGCCAGGGAATGCCGGTTGATGGGTGTACAGGTCAATTTTGCGCCTGATGTTGATGTGAATTCCAATCCGGCCAACCCCGTGATCGGATTCCGTTCCTTCGGCGAAGACCCGGAGCGAGTATCTACATTGGCACTTGCATATTCACGTGGCCTTGAAGATGGCGGAGTACAGTCTGTTGCAAAGCATTTTCCTGGACATGGCGACACATCTACCGATTCCCATAAGACCCTGCCGATGGTCGGGCATACACTTGGGAGGCTCGACAGCATAGACCTGTATCCGTTTAAAAAGTATATAGGGGCAGGGCTTTCGGGGGTTATGGTCGGGCATCTGGCAGTGCCGTCCCTTGACCCTTCCGGGAAGCCTGCTTCGCTGTCGAATACAATAATGACGGGACTGCTTAAGGATAAGCTTGGCTTTAAAGGGCTTGTTTACACCGATGCCTTGGCAATGCACGGAGCTGACATGAAAGGCAGCAACTGTGTGGCTGCCCTTATGGCTGGTGCTGATGTGCTCCTTTGTCCGTCCAATCCCGTCGATGAGATCGATGCCGTCATGGCGGCCGTGCGTTCCGGCAAGGTGGCTAGATCTGAGATAGAGTCCCGTTGCCGCAAGGTACTGGCCTATAAATATGCCCTCGGACTCTCAAGTCGGCCTGCACCGGTTTCTATGGCAGGGATGGAGGCCGCATTGAATTCTCCGGAAGCTGATGCGGTTTTACGTTCACTTGCCGCCGCATCAATGACGGTGGTCCGTAATGATGCCGGACTGTTGCCTATCGGTGGCCTGGCCGATAATTCCATCGCGGTTGTCAATATTGGCGGCAAGGACGGCGTATTCGGAAAATTCTGCCGGAAATATGCAGATGTGGAAATATACAATGTGAATGACGGACATATCCCGGCGGCAACATTGTCTAGGATAAAGGCACACAATACAGTAATTGTAGCTGTCTATTCCGACTCTCAGGCCTCGCGTAATGCTTTTGCATCACTGAAGGATGCCAAAGGGCTTGTCCCGGTATTCTTTATGAACCCGTACAGGATGGCCAAATTCAAGCCTTCGCTTGACGGATGCAGGACACTGGTCCTGGCCTATGACGACACCCCATATCAGCGTGAATACGCGGCGCAGGCCATTTTCGGGGGTATTGACGTTGACGGTTCACTTCCTGTAAATCTACGTGGTATAGCCCCTATCGGGACAGGGGTAAGGATACAGAAGACGCGCCTGGGATACACTTCTCCGCTGTCGGAGGGCATGGACCCTGACGTAAGCCGCCGTGTCGACTCGCTCATATCGGTAGGATTGAAGACGAAGGCTTTCCCCGGAGGGCAATTGCTTGTTGCCAAGAATGGGAATGTGGTTATTGACAAAAATTTCGGCACTACTGACTATATTTCAAAGACACCGGTGACAGACAGGACCATATACGACCTTGCCTCGGTGTCAAAGGCCACTGGGACTCTTCCTGGGGTGATGAAGGCATATGATTTGGGACTGTTTGACCTTGATGCCCCCGTTGAGCGCTATATTCCCGGATTGCGTGGCAAAGGGAAGTCCGATATCACAGTCCGTGAACTGCTCTATCACCAATCAGGAATGCCGGCATCGCTTCAGGTGATGTCGGTAGTGGTAGATACGGCATCCTATAGCGGAAAGCTCACATCAAGACGTCCGGACGAATCCCATACCATAAAGATAGGACGTAACGTGTATGCACATAAGGATGCCCGGCTGCGTGCCGACCTTGTATCAGTTGGCCGTTCACCGAAGTTCGACATGCCTGTGGCCGAGGGCCTTTATGTGGGACGCCACACATATGACACCATAATGAACCGCATATATTCCATTGACCGCCGCCCTAATAAGAAATATCTGTACAGTTGCCTGAACTTCTGTCTGCTCATGGATATGGAACAGAGGCTCACCGGCATTGGCCATGATAGGTGGGTGAGGGACAGCATTTTTTCACCGCTTGGCGCTGTAAGCCTTACTTATCGGCCATTGGAGTCATTTGGGAAAGAAAACGTAGCACCGACAGAGAAGGATTTGTTCCTTCGCCGTCAGACAGTATGTGGATATGTACATGATGAGACTGCCGCATTTTCAGGCGGTGTACAGGGGAACGCCGGACTTTTCGGTAATGCAGGCGATTTGGCTAAGGTTTGTCAGATGTGGCTCAATGGGGGCAGGTATGGAGATGTCAGGGTGCTGTCAGAGCCTACGGTAAGACTGTTTACCACAGACCATTCGTCTGTAAGCCGCCGTGGTCTCGGATTCGACAAGCCTGATATGGAAAATCCGGAATCATCACCCACTTGTGCCGGAGCTCCGGCATCGGCCTACGGTCATCTGGGTTTTACTGGTACGGTGTTTTGGGTGGACCCGGACAATGAAATAATTTTTATCTTCCTAAACAACAGGGTAAACCCTACGCGGGATAATCCTGCATTTTCCAAACTAGACCCGCGCCCGGCCCTATTCCAGATGGTCTATGACGCGATAGGGGAGGATTGAACGTTGAGGTTGACGAAAAAAGGCACAGTGTCTTAATCTCGTTGGAAGTATAATTACTGGCGATAAGCTCGAAAGCGTAACGGAGCTGCTTGTCGGAAAGCTCGTGCCAGCCCTGCGGCACGGCGAGGTCGATATGTAAAACGGGCGAATCCATACCGCGAAAGTATGGTGTCGCCCGTTGTGACGAAAAGACGCTTTCTGCGGAGTTATCTGCTACCAAACATTATGCCGTCCTTAACTCGTTTGCGATAGATATTGAAATTGTCGAAAGCGCAATAAGTTATAACTAATGCACCGAAAATTTCAAACCAGATCCAACCGGTTATGGTTTGATTCATAATTGGTTCGATTATACGAGCCAAGATGATAAAGCACCCGACAATAGTAAGTGCGAAAGATATGTTGCGTTTAATACGGTTACTAACGGCCATGATTTTTTTATTTTATCTGACACAAAATTATCAAAAAAGTTGCAGACGAACAAAAAAAAAATAAGGGGCTGTGTCAAAATTACGACACAGCCCCTTATTTTATGATGTATGCTGGATCAGAACTTGTATCCCAAGGTAAAGACCAGCTTATTATTGTTGTTTGTCAATGATGCCTTGGGGGATACGACATTTCCGTAGTTTGTAAATGCATGGTATTCGCTTTCCTGGCGTTTGTGCACGTATGCCATGTCTAGGTAGAATGACTTGTATCGTAGTCCGACTCCTGCGGTTATGTATTGTGTGGTGTTGTCAAAAGTGAAACTTGGGTCAGTGCCGCTTGTGAACACTTCCTGATAGCCGTCATATGCTTCCTCCTTGACATCGGAAGACTGGTAGGAATATCCGGCGCGAAGGCTAAGCCATGGTGTCGCGCGGAATTCCGCTCCTATGCGTACTATATTGGCGGCCTGGAAGTAATTCTTGATATCACCGTTCAGGTAATCGTTAGGCTGGAATGAGTCGCCCCATGAATTAGGTGTGGAAATGCTCATGTTGTTGTATTGTACCCGCTCATAGTCAACGCTGATTATGCCGCGGCCTCCTATTACTCCGGCCGCGCCGAGTGTGAACCGCCAAGGAGAACGCAACCGCCATTCAAAGTCGGCCATTGGTGTGCCTTGCTCTGAGGTCAGGAAAGGTTGGTCGTCCGCATTTACGGCAAACTGTGAATACAGGTCGCCATAATACTGGTGATTTAGTTTATACCATGTGGGGGTATGGATCGCAGCACCGAAACGCAGTTCGTTTATGGGCTTCACGATTACACCGAATTTGAAGTTGAAGCCTGTTCCGGAAATTGACTTCTCATTGTCAAGCCTATAATAGGCTGCGCCGGTCATGGTATTATTGCCGCTTTGGTCAGGGATGAGCGCACCGCCCAATGATTCGTTATAAAATACTTTTGATCGGTAACTCAGGTCAGTTATTCCGACACCTACACCCCAATATACTGTATTCATGATGTTACCTCCTAAATTGAAGGCATATTCGTCGATATGTCCCTTTTCCCAGACTTCAAACTGGGCATCAGCGATAGTGCCGTTCTGGTAAAGTCCGTTATATTGGTCGGAATTTCCTACAGGATTTATAAGGTAGCCATTGTAGGACAGGATGCTGAGCCAATCACAATCCGAATCGAAATAGGGATTGTAGGATGATTTATTGTCGAAAAGCAGGTCTTCGGGCGCTATCCCGTTTGATATCCCGGCAATGTAGTTCGACAGAGATGTGTTTATGCTGTTGAAGTATCCTGAGTACCTGCGGTTGAAGGATGCTATCCTGTTATAGCTTACACCGAATGAAAGGTACGGCATTACCTCATTGTTGATGGAGAATGCCCCTACATAGCCTATATTGGTGAAGTCGGCGAAAGTTTTGTCCAGGGTCGTTTTGTTTCCGTAGGCATTGGTCTTGGCGCTTTGCATGTCGACATCAAACGAAAGGTTGAAGTCGTTGCTGCGGTATACACCGATGCCGGCCGGGTTTTGGTTCATTGTCGATATGTCGCCTCCCAATGCAGTGAACGCCCCGGCCATTGACTGGAAGCGGGCTGTACCGTACAGGTCGGTGGAAGATACATTGTATGCGTCAATGGAACTTTGAGCCATCATTGCAGGGGCACATCCCAGTAAGGATAATAATAGGAGCTTGTTAGGTCTCATAAACTTGTGTGTGAAAATTCAAATTTTATTATGTATTTTACCTTCTTCCTCCGCGGCCTGCGCCACCGCCGCTGGAATGGCGTCCGCCGCCGCTGGAGAAGCCACCTCTAGGACGGCTGCTTCCACCTGACGAAGGCCTTACGGTCGTGCCAGACGGACGGCGTCCGGAATTATTGTTGTTATAGCCGTTTCCTGGCCGTGATGACGATCCTCCAGGGCGCATGCCTGAGCCTCCTGGACGGCTGGAAGATCCGCCGTTCATTACGGATGATGAGCCTGGACGCTGGTTCTGGTTGTATCCTGGGCGTGTTGCGGATGATCCTGGACGCCTGCCGGAACTGCCGTTGTTTATTGCTGACCCCGGACGGTTTGAGGATGACCCTGGCCGGATGCTGCCGCCTGGGCGTGTCGATGATCCCGGGCGTCCTGTCAGGTTTGAGCCTGGGCGGTGTGCCCCAGCCATGCCTGAACCGCCTGCTGGCCTGTGTGTCCCAGACGAGCCTATGCCGGTTGGACGCCATGGACGTCCTGCCACGATCGGGCCGCCCCATGATGGACCCCAACCCCATGACGGTCCCCAGCCGGGCTGCCAGCCCGGG
>VSPW01000010.1:0-12683 GCA_009775535.1 Muribaculaceae bacterium | reverse complement strand
ATGGCCCCCACCATCCGTTCCAAGACCAATATGGGTCATATCCCCAACCCCAGTTGTACCAGGGGTCGTATATACCCCATGACAGATGCCATGAGTATGGGCGGTAGGCCCAGCTCCATCCCCAAGGTGAGTACCTGTAAGGGTCTATTACGTTTACATTGATCACAGTGGTGGCAGGTTCTTTGTCTGCCGTACTGTAATAGTAGTCTTTAAGTTCCTCATCATTTGAAGCGGCCACTATATCGGGGTTGTGGAAGCGTTCAATCCTCTTGGTGTATGCGAAGTCGGAGTAAAGGGAGTCTGCCGGTACGGATTCCGCATCGGCGAATATGCCGCGGCGGTTGTATTCATCGACATCGCGGCTGCTGCCCGATGTGACGGTGTAGTTGTCCGAGCCTTCGTAGTCGGCATATATGTTGCCGTCCCCGCCATAGTAGAATGGCGTCCCTGATAGCGAAGGTACAGCCTCCTGGGATGCTGTATTCCTCTTCTCGGCTTTTTTCTCCGTCTTTTTGTTTTCCTTTGGTTTCGGAGCGTCGTATATGTCGTCATCGTAGAAGCCTTGAGCCGATACGTACGAAGGGGCAGCTGCAGCCACCACTAGGGACATGATAGTGAATTTCAGTTTTTGGGTCATATTTGGAAAGAGTTTTTGTTATACCATATGCCATGGCCATTTGGCATGCCATGCATGTTTCCGCTTAATTCTCAATGTATAATATATAGACAATGCCGGAGGCTATTGGTTTAATCTGCCACAAAAATAGTTACTATCGGCGATAAAACCAAGACGGCTGGCGGCGGCTTGGCTGTTAAAAATACACAATTGGGCTTATAGGGAGTAAAATACGGCGTCAACCAGCAGGGGGATCGTTGACGGTTCTACCCCTGCGCGTTCAAGCGACGGGCGGTCCTGGGCAAGTTTGGACGCGAATGTGTCGACCGTGCCGTCGGAAGTGGTCACTGATAGGCGGTAATAGTTTATCGCCTCTGATATGTTGCCGGAGGCTAGGGCTACGTGACCGATGTTCAGGTAGTCGTCAGGTGTCGGCGAGTCGGCGAGTATCCTTTCATACAGCTGTCGGCTGCGGTCAAATTCGCCGGTGACGAACAGGCACCATGCCAGAGGACGCAACGGTTTGGCGGATTTTTCGTCAAGGAAGGTCACCTTATAATACAGTTTTATCGCTTCGCCGTACATTTCAAGTTGTGCGAGCGTATTTGCCAGGTTCAGGGCAATGCCGGCATCGTCCGGCTTCAGGTCGGCCAGACGCCGGTAATACCCTGATGCGTCTTCAAGGTTGCTTGCGGCCTTGGAGCATGCCGCCATCCTGCGCAGTGTCCAGACATTAGTGGCATTGAACAGCTCGGCCTGGCGGTATTGTTCCAGCGCTTCGGCGTATTGCCCGGCGCGTTCCAGGCAGTAGCCTATCTTCTGGAAGATCTCTGCCGATGGCGGGGCGTATTCAAGCAGGCGACGGAATACGCTGAGGGCCTCTTCGTATGCATGGAAGCGGAAATACAGTTCGGCGATGAGACGTAACGGCTCTGCATCGTGGAAGCTGTCAGCCAGAATAGGTACGGATATCAGGTTTATTGGCTCGGCGAACGGGTCGTAGAATTCGCGTTTCCGGCGGAACAGTTTGTAGAACCGGTATGCGTCATGGAGATAGCTGTTGGCTGCAGCCCGTCTGTCGACCTGTCCGGACATGGAGGCTGCCAATGCCTCCCGGGCCATCTGGGATGCCTGGGCCTCGAACTGTGCCATCATCATCTGCCGCTGTCCGTGTGGGATGTTTGCCAGCGAGAGCATCAGTGAGTACTTGTCGCTGTCGCACAGGAACGGTACACGCTGTATTAATTCGTTGACTGTTGTCGCATCGCCGGTTGCTGCCTGTTTCAATTCCGACCGTTCGCTGTCGAAGGGCATGAACCAGTGTGACACTTTATGGAAAAACGGGAAGGACTTCAAGTGGGAAAATGTGCTCATCATCACATCCGAGCCTTCCATCTGCAGCTCGCCGAACTCTTTGAGGCTGTCGCGAAGTCCGCTTCCGTTTAGGAGTTCCTCCCATTCGGGGTTCTCTTCCATGGACATGATGTCCTCATCGTCATTGCGGATGTCCTTGAACTTTCGCATTATGTCGGGACGTAGTTTCATCATTTCCGGTATCACCTCATTCTGCATCTTGTCGTTGATTCGTTCGGTGTCGCGGGTACGTATTAGCTCCAATTGTAGCATCTTCATGTCGGAGTCCCATTG
This sequence comes from Muribaculaceae bacterium, assembly GCA_009775535.1. Classification (GTDB taxonomy): domain Bacteria; phylum Bacteroidota; class Bacteroidia; order Bacteroidales; family Muribaculaceae; genus CAG-873. Next base: position 10,420 of record VSPW01000010.1, on the reverse strand, counting down.
AGGAGAGTCTTTCAAGGCTGACAGCCTGTCCTTTATACGCCGCGTCAGGGGACGGTTGCGGTATTTGTGCAGCCCCAGGACAAGCCCTATTAGCGCCCGCACCGAAATTTCTGTATCGTTACCGGCGACGGCATCGGCCAGCATCAGTATGCGGTTCTCGTCAAAGAATTCGAGCAGCCCGCGGGTGATGGCCGACACAGTGTGTGCCCGGAAAGTGCGGGGGAGAGCCTCACTTGCAAGTATGCTCCCTACGGTCTCTGCATCCTGGCCGTTGAGGGGATATACGGTCCATATATAGTCAAAGATATTGTCTTGGACCTCTTCGGCCTGGCGGGTTTCGTCTGAGTTGTCGCCAGAGGTGAAGCCGTCGCCTGCAGCGAGGTTGAACAGCGAAGTCCGGTCTATCAGGCTTTCATAGCTGGCAAGCTGTTCCGCCAGAGATGGCAGCTGTCCGCGCATCTGACGCCTGTAGCGCAGTGCCTCGTAATATAGCGACGGGGTGTCCTTTGATGACACATGCCGTGTCAGTCGGTCGAGCAGAGTGTAGGCATCGGCTATCAGTGACTGGTGCATTTCCTCACGGCCAGGGTCGTCTGTGCCGCGTGTCATGTACCCCAGCATATATGCGTAGGCCTCGTCTACGCGTTTTATGCTGTCGGTTATCTCCCATGTCATAGCATGTTCGCTGATGGATTTCAGCAGGTTTAGAGCTTCGCGTAAACGGTTGGCGTTTAGGTATTCCGCGGCTTTGGGCAGGTTGTCGGTTATATATGTTGATGCCATGTAGGTGTCAGTATATTTATATTATAACAATGTATTACAGGAATTAAATAGCAAAACTTGTGCCAAATGTAAGCAAAAATTCATAAATTTGCATATCCGTCAGGTGCAAATGACAAAAAGGCATTCATTATAGTGGCATCAAAGATGGAAATATCGGAATAAAAGAAGTTTAGTTATGATATTGTCAATGACAGGCTTCGGAAAGGCGGTCGTATCGCTTCCGGGCAAGAAAATCACAGTAGAAATCAAGTCGCTCAACAGCAAGCAGATGGATCTGGCGGCACGTGTGCCGTCGCTATACCGGGAAAAGGAGTTGGAGCTTAGGTCTATAGTGGCCAAGGCGCTTGTCCGCGGAAAGGCAGATCTTTGCATATATGTCGAGTCGACCGACTGTGCAGCCCCTGCGTCTTTAAATGTGCCAGTACTGGAGGCTTATAAGAAACAGGTTGTAGAGGCTTGCAAGGAGCTCGACATCCCGTACCCTGCAGACTGGTATTCCGTATTGTTGAGATTCCCGGACACGATGCATTCCGACACTTCGGCTACGGTTGACGAGGAGGAGTATTCCGCATTGCTGTCGGCGGTGGAAGCTGCCTGTGTGGCGCTTACGGATTACCGTGCCGCCGAGGGTGTGAAGCTGGAGGCATTCTTCAAGGACAGGATAGAGGCAATATCGTCACTGCTGGCGGAAGTGCCGCGTTATGAGGGTGAAAGGATAGAACGTATACGCGCACGCATCGCCGACGGCCTGCAAAAGGTGGCTGCTGCCGATTATGATGCCTCTCGTCTGGAACAGGAAATGATATTCTATATAGAGAAGCTGGACGTGAATGAGGAGAAGCAGCGCCTGGCCCAGCATCTGGCATATTTTATGGAGACGCTCGAAGCCCGCGAGCCGGGACAGGGCAAGAAATTGGGCTTCATTTCACAGGAAATGGGCCGTGAGATAAACACGCTAGGCTCGAAAAGCAACCATGCCGAGATGCAGAAACTGGTCGTACGCATGAAGGACCAGTTGGAACAGATAAAGGAGCAGGTGTTGAACGTAATGTAAAAATAACAGACAAATAACGATATAGTATGGATACTGACAAGCAGTCCGGCAAGAAAGGCAAGGTCATTGTGGTGTCTGCCCCTTCCGGCAGCGGAAAATCGACGATAATCAACCATATCCTTGATAGCGGGGAGATTGACCTGCAGTTTTCCATCTCGGCAACAAACCGCTCTCCGCGCGAGGGCGAGCTGGATGGGGTGAACTATTACTTCATGACCACTGAAGACTTCCGTGCTGCCATTGCCGCAGGGGAGTTCATAGAGTGGGAACAGGTGTATCCCGGCCGGTTCTACGGTACGTTGCGCCGGGAGGTTCAGAAAGCGGTAGATGAGGGCCGTAATGTGATCCTTGACATTGATGTCAAGGGTGCGATGTCGGTAAAGGAGATTTTCGGCGGCGATGCCATGACGGTGTTCATAAAAGCCCCGAGTGTTGAGGCGCTCAGGGAGCGTCTTGTGTCACGCGGGACGGACAAGCCGGAGGTGATAGCCGAGCGCCTTGCCAAGGCTGAATATGAGCTTGGCTTTGCCGACCGGATGGACCATGTTGTGGTCAACGATGACCTCCAGCATGCCATCGCCGTGACATCGAAGTTGATATCTGATTTCATCGGGGACTGACAAAGGCGTCTATGCGGGCATGATAGCATTGATGGGCGGCTCATATAATCCTGTGCATATAGGCCATATGATTGTGGCCTCGTATGTGGCGCAATGGTGCGAAGGCGTGGAGCAGACATGGATGCTGCTGTCGCCGCAGAATCCGCTCAAGTCGTCAGGATGTGCGCTGGCCGGCGACATGCACCGCCTTGAAATGCTGAGGATGGCCTGCGCCGGGTCAGGGTTGCTGGATGTGTGCGATGTGGAGCTGTCAATGCCGTGCCCGAATTACACCATAGATACGCTGCACCGTCTGAAGAGGATGTATCCTGGCAAGGATTTCCGCCTTGTGATTGGCGCCGACAACTGGGCCATAATCGACAAGTGGCGTTCGTATGAGGAGATAATACGGGATTTCGGGCTTATCGTATATCCGCGTCCAGGTTATCCCATCCCAGAAATACCTGAGAAGTGGGCGGGGTGCGTCACCGTAGTGCCTGCGCCTACAGTCGAGATCTCCAGTACATGGCTTCGTGACAGCATCGCCCGGGGAATGGATGTGAACTATTTCCTTCCCAATGGCGTGTATCATTATATAAAGGAACATAACCTGTATGCCTGCGGGCATGCCGGTACATAAAAAGATATAAAGAATGACTTCTTCTACACTCCGGCCCAATACGTTGGCTTTCATAGCGCTTTGCAATGAATATTGTGTTGCGGTGCAGGATGCGCGCAACATGTCGTCCGAGGATTGCTCCCAGTTTATTGATTCTATGCTCCGGCTTCTGCCGCGCATATACATATGTGCCTCCGACCTTGCCTCCGGTATGGCGGATGACGGGATGGAGGCCGATGATGTATATATAGAAAGTGTCCTTGACGAGGATTACTATGATACGGTGCGCAGGAATGTGGAAAATCTACTTGGCCCTGACGATACCTATCTGGAGGTGTTCCACCAGGACATGAAATATTCGGATACGCCGATTGCCGCAAGCATAGCCGAAGGGGTGTCGGACCTGTTCCAGGTGTTCTATAATTTCCTGGAGACTGTCCGTGACGCCACAGAGGATGTGGTGTCGGGGGCTGTAATGGCTGTCGCCGATGATTTCGCGAACTATTGGAGCGCGATTTTGTGCAACTTGCTGAGGGCAGTGAACAATATCAAGTACCAGGGCTGATTGTAGCCGTTAATTAGTATACATATTTAAACCAAGAAGATAAACGCCATGAAGGATTCGGAAATATGCCGTCCGGTAGCGCCTGAAGTGTGTGACCTTATTGATTTCCTTGGAAAGTCGCCTGTGAATTTCCATGCCGTAGATACCGTATGCCGCCGCCTTGAGGAGAGGGGGTTCAAACGCCTTGATCCAGCGGAAAGCTGGGGGACGCTTGTGCCGCGGCAAGGATACTATGTGGAGAAAAACGGGTCGGCCGTGTTCGCGTTCATTCCAGGAGACGGGCCGTCTGACGCCGGATACAAGATAATATCCGCGCATAGCGACTCTCCTGGTTTCCGGATAAAGCCAAATCCGGAGATGAAGGGCGATGGCGGAGTGGTAAGGCTCAACACAGAGGTGTATGGCGGCCCGATACTCTACACATGGTTTGACCGTCCGCTTTCAATAGCCGGACGTGTGGCCCTCCGTGGGAAAGATGTGCTCAATCCAGAAATACGGCTGGTGCGTTTTGACCGTCCGCTGCTCACCATCCCGCACCTGGCCATACATTTCAACCGTGGTGTCAACGAGGGCAATCCGTTGTCGAAGCAAAAGGATATGCTCCCGGTGATAGGCTGTATCGATTCCGAACTGAATGCCACGGGGCTTCTTACCAGGCTTGTCGCTGATGAGCTGGGGGTGCGTCCGGAAGATATACTTGACTGTGACCTGAGCCTGTATGATGTAACGCCTGCATGCACGGTGGGGCTGCACGGTGAGTTCGTGACTGGCGGCCGCCTTGACGACCTGTCGATGGTGCATGCAGCCATGACTGCATTGCTGTCCACATGTGCCGGAGATAACGGCATGACCAGGGTGATGGCAATATTTGACAATGAGGAGACAGGCAGCGGCACGAAGCAAGGCGCTCATTCGCCGGTGCTCGGCAATATATTGCGGCGCATAAACATTGGCCTGGGCGGAAATGAGGAGGATTTCTACAGGGCTGTGGCCAGGTCGTTCATGGTGTCGGCAGACAATGCCCACGGTGTGCATCCGAATTATGTCGAGAAGCAGGACCCTACGAACCATCCTGTGCTTGGCGGAGGCCCTGTGATAAAGATAAATGCAAATTGCAAGTATATGACCGATGCGGATTCATCGGCCGTGTTTGCCGGTGTATGCGAAAAGGCTGGGGTGAAATTCCAGTATTTCGTCAACCACAGCGATGTGGCCGGCGGTTCGACACTTGGCAATATATTCACTTCGCAACTGGATATACGTGGTGTCGACATGGGTGCTGCGATGTGGGCTATGCATTCTGTGCGTGAGACATCGTCATCCGCCGACCATGTTGCGATAATAAAGGCCTTTACCACTTTCTATGGGTTGTAACCCAGCGTGTATTTGATCATTTTTTCTTGCGGCGGGAGTACCTTGCCGCAAGTTTCCGGTGCTTTTCTGCGTCTTCATGGGAGTCTATGGCCTCATAGGCATCTGCAAGGGCCGAATGGATGGCAGCGTTTGTCTTGTTGAGCTGCAATGCGGCCAGAAGCCGGTCGAAAGCATTGTGGATGTCTCCAGTGGCCAGATAAAGCCTGCCTGCTTCAAGGAGCGGGCGGTGGGATTGCGGTTCAAGCTGGTGGGCGCGGTTGAAGCAGTCGATTGCGGCATCAGTATCCATCATTTCCGCCAGGGCAAGCCCTTTTGCGAGCCATGCCGTGGTGTAGCCTGGGGCTAGTGAGATTGCCTTGTCGAAATTGGCCAGTGCGGCATTTATGTCGAATGCCTCTTCGCGGCAGTCTTCGCCCATGGCTACGTATTCGCTTGCCAGTGACTCCAATTGGCGGCGCTGGTTTTCAATTATTTCCGATAGCCTCGCGATTTCTTGCCTTTGCACTGTGGCCACTGCCAATTGTCTGCGGGCAAGCCGCATGGCTGTGGCATTGTTGAGTTCCGGCCTAGCCTTCAGTCCTTCTACAAAGGAGTCGAATGCGGAATCAAATTCGCCTTTACGCCATAGTTCAAGGGCATTGCCGTAGCATCGGTCGGCGCGTGCAGCCTCCATGGCGGCATTGATTAGTGCCGGGTTGTTGTAGTTGCGGCTGAAATGGAGCACGGCAGGGTTCACCATCATGTCCCGCCCGTTGACGGTGGCACGCAGTGTCATGCCTTGCAGAGACCGGCATCGGCTGAGGGCCACGTAGGTCTGTCCTGAAGTGAATGCCCCGTGGCCGAGGTCGATTATAACGCTGTTGAAAGTCAGTCCCTGGCTCTTGTGTATTGTCAGCGCCCAAGCCAGTCTCAGCGGGAGCTGTACGTATGAGCCGATCTCCTTTTCTGTTATGCGGTTGGACTGCTCATCGTATTCATATTTAATGTTGCTCCATAGTTCAGGGGTAACGGTGTGGCACGTGCCGTCTTCGAGCTCCACTTCAACGGAGTCGTCACCGCATTCCTTGATTTTTCCGAGTGTGCCGTTCACCCACCTACGTTCCGGGTCATTTTTTATGAATACCACTTGGGCGTCAGCCTTCAGGATCAGTTCCATCGGTGTCGGGAGCGAGCTTTCCGGGAAGTCTCCGCGTTGTACGCCGCGGTAGGTGTGTTCCGCCGTACGGAGCAGCATCAGGTGCTGTTCGTTGATATGGTCTACCATGTCGCGGCGTGTGGCCAGGGTCATGGACATAGGCATATTGCCTGCATTTGTGCCTGACTGGGCGCTGTCAGTGGCTACCCGTGCGTTCAATGTGCGTATGTCGTCATCGGTAGGGACGCCGGTACGGATACGGTCGAGGATGGATATGAATTGCTGGTCGGCCTGGCGGTACACCTTTTTTAGCTCGATGGGTACAATCTGTGATATCTTGAATGCGTTGGCGCTGAAAAAGAACGGGTTGGGGTAATGTCTCCTGAGTATTTCGCGTGTGTCGGACGTGACTACAGGTTCGAGCTGGAATACATCGCCGACAAGCAGCAGCTGCTTTCCGGCAAACGGGTCGCGGGAGTTGTGGCAATATATCCGTAGAAGCCTGTCGATAAAATCGATGATGTCGGCACGCACCATCGATATCTCGTCAATCACTATCAGTTCGATTTCATTCAGGAGCTTTATGAATGTGCGGCTGTATTTCATGCGTTCGCGCATGCGGCGCGGTGTGGCGAAGTCGGGGTCGTCGGGAAGCAGCGGCTTGAATGGAAGCTTGAAGAACGAATGCAGGGTTACGCCTCCGGCGTTTACTGCGGCGATGCCTGTAGGGGCGAGGATGACATGCCGTTTCTTCGTGTTCCCGCATATATGGCGCAGGAATGTCGATTTGCCCGTGCCGGCCTTGCCTGTGAGGAATACCGACTGCCGTGTATGGCTTATCAGCTGCCATGCTGACTGGAATTCTGGATTGTCGAGGTCTATTTCCTGGATGGTTTTGTCTTCCATTTTTTCAGTAGGTGTGTGCGCTGTCAGACTGGTATTTTCAGGGTGGAGTATTCCGGGATGTCGCGGAGGAAAGAATATGTGCGGGCGGCAATATCTATTGCGCAGCAATAGTGTGAAATGCCGTTTGACACCATGAGGTAAGGCGCTTGCATCACCATGTTATACCTGACTATCTGGTCGAATACGCGCTGTGTTATGGCAATGTCGGGAGCCTTGTATTCAACTATTGCCAAGGGGCGGCTGTAGCGGTCGAATACTACGGTGTCGCATCTGCGGCGTGTACCGTTCAGCGTAAGCCCGATTTCGTTTGCCATCAGGGTAGGGTTGTATCCCTTGTGCATGGTCAGGAATGCAACGAAATGTTGCCGTACCCATTCTTCGGGTGTCAGGGCCACGAATTTCCCACGCAGATTGTCGTAGATCTGTACCTGTCCCTGCTGTGTGCGGCGGCATACGGGGGTAATCGGCGGAAGGTTGAGTGGGGTCATGGCTGAATGGCTGATATGGAGATTTTTTATTTGCACCGGAGGGAAATTTGGTGTAAATTTACAAAATAAATTGTCAACCCACAAAATTAACAGCGTAACCTTAGATGGCAGCATCAACACCTACATATGAAGAGCTCCGGCGCAGCCTTGCAGCGCGTAAGTATGCACCCGTATATCTCCTTCATGGCGAGGAGGGGTATTACACAGATGTGCTTGTCAAGGAGATGGAGCGCATAGTGCCTGAAGAGGACAAGGATTTCAACCAGCATATACTATATGCGCCGGAGACCACGATGGACAAGGTGATGGACCTGTGCCGTACATGCCCGATGATGAGCGAGCGTGTGGTGGTGATACTTAAGGAGGCGCAGGCCATCCGTGCCGACCAGCTGAACAGGTTGCATGCATATGTGAAGAATCCGACCCCATCGACAACGCTTGTGATATGTTGCCGCGGGGCGGTGGCGAAAGGGAAGGAGCTGCTGGCGGCCATGCGCACCGGAAATAATGTGAACTTCGAGTCAAAGAAGGTGAACGAGAATACAGCCGGGACGCTTATCGGGCAATATATAAAGTCGAAAGGACTGAACTGTGACGTGAAGGCCGTACAGATGCTGCGCGATTTCATCGGCACAGACCTTTCGCGGCTGTATAATGAAATCGACAAGCTGGCCACGATATTGCCTAGGGGGGCGGCTGTCACTCCAGAGGCCGTTGAGATACATGTAGGGGTAAGCAAGGAGTATAATTCGTTTGAGCTTGTGGATGCAATTGCGGCGCATGACAGCCTGAAAGTGTACAGGATCGCCGATTATTTTGCGGCAAACCCCAAAAGCAATCCGCTGGTGATGACGTGCGCCACGCTTTTCGGCTTTTTTTCTGACCTGCTGATATGCCAGTTCTCGCCAGACAAGTCGGACAGTGCGCTGATGCAGGAGCTTAACCTAAAGAATGTATACCCGTTGCGGCGATTCAGGACTGCGATGGCAAATTATAATGCCCGCAAGACCATTGAGATAATTGGCGCGCTCCGGGATTTCGACAGGAAGAGCAAGGGTGGCGGGTCGCGCCAGAATGAACACGTGCTTTTCCGTGAACTGCTGTTCCATATTCTTACAGCCCCGGGAGATGTAGCCGTCTAGCGCGGTGAGAACAATATGTGCATTGCCGGTGTTTTAATGCTATGACATGTATAACACCGGCTTTGTCCGGTATAAATTAAATAATAAATAAAGATATGGATAATTTTGATGAAATAATCAAAGGCGGAAAGCCTACGTTGGTCGATTTTTTTGCCACATGGTGTGGCCCGTGCAAGATGCAGTCGCCTATAATCGATGAGGTGAAGAAATCGGTCGGTGACGACGGCGTAGTGTTGACGGTTGATGTTGACGGCAACCGTGAGCTTGCAGCGCGCTACCGTGTGCAGTCTATACCTACGATAATCCTTTTCAAGGACGGCGAGCCGGTGTGGCGTGCGGTAGGTCTGCAACAGGCCAATGTGCTTGAGACAAAAATGCGCGAATATATGACGTCAAAGGACGCTGAGTAACAGCCAGGTCTCAACCAAAAAACATCAAGGCCCCGGATTTCCATTGAATCCGGGGCCTTGATGTTTTTTTATTGTTGATTTTACTATCAGGCAAGGCAGAGTATCAGTACCTGTGCTGCAACCACGCGAAGGAACATTGTGAGCGGGTATACGGTAGAATATGATACCGCAGGTGCATCGTTTCCTGTGGAGTTGTTTGCGAATGCCAGGGCTGGCGGGTCGGTATATCCTCCAGAGAATACGCCCATCATTGTAAGATAGTTTATCTTGTAGAACTTGCGGGCAATGAATCCCATTATAAGCAGTGGTACGATAGTGATTACGAAACCCCATATCACCCACCACATGCCGGTGGTGTTGAATACGGTTGCCGCGAATCCTTTTCCGGCCGATATTCCTACCGATGCCAGGAACAGGCATATGCCCAACTCGCGGAGCATAAGTGAGGCTGATGAAGAGGTGTAGGTTACCAGCTTTAGCCTGTAGCCGAAGCGGCTGAGGAGGATGGCGACAACTAGCGGGCCGCCTGCGAGTCCTAATTTCATTCCAAAGCCTACATTGATGGATCCGAGTGCGATACCGAGCATGATTCCTACGAATATCGTGATGAGGTTGGGCTGGTTGAGGCGTTTCATCGAGTTGCCCAGGCGTGATGCAAGGCGGTCGATGTCCTCAAGGTTGCCTACCACTACTATACGGTCGCCCATTTGCAGCCTCAGGCCAGGGGAGGCCAGGAGGTCGACGCCAGCACGGTTGACGCGGGTCGCGTTGAGCTTGTATCCGTTGTGGAGGCGCAGCGAGCCAAGCGACACGCCGTTGTATTCGCTCTTGGTAACGAGGATTCGGCGAGAGTAGACCGGTGTGGGTGTGGCTTCCCAGTCCATTTCTATCTGGTTGCCGAGAACCGCGCGGAAGCGGTCGATGTCGTGTGCCGAGAATACGATGAAGAGTTTGTCGCCTATGTGGATCTCTGTAGTTGAGCGTGGTATTATGATCTCCCCATCTGGGCGCATGAGCCGCGACACTACAAAGTTGCATGTAATTACGTCATGGAGCTGCAGGAGCGTGCGTCCGTCGATGAGCGGGTTGGTGACTTCGATGGAGATCATGTCGGGTTTCAGTGCGGAGTCGTTCTGCTCGTCCTCGATGGCCTTTATCTCGTCATTTACATTGATACGGAACAGGGCCTTGATGATGAACATTGCCGCGATGATGCCGACAACGCCCAACGGATATGCTGCCGCGTATCCCGATGCCATTTCGTTGGCGGCTTCGGCTGTTCCTCCGGGCAGGGTGATGATTGCCTGCTGGGCTGCTGCAAGGCCGGGGGTGTTGGTGACTGCAC
>VSPW01000001.1:34403-37157 GCA_009775535.1 Muribaculaceae bacterium | reverse complement strand
AACGGGCTTACGGCCACGGCAAACGCTACGGTGAACTGCTATCCCATGATACAGATATCGGGGGCTTCAGATACAACAATGGTGGACATGAACGTCGGCACTTATGAACAGCTCGACCAGTTCAATACCGCCAAACCCCTTGTGAAAGCCGCATTCCGTTGCAGCAGGGCAGAGGACATACCGTCGGCTGTGACGCGTGCATACCGTGCAGCCGTCTCCGGACGTCCAGGCGGCGTCTATATCGACATGACCACCCCTGCCCTCGGACAGGTGATGGACCGCGCGGACGCGGAAAAGCTGTTCTACCAGCCGATAGACATGTATTCCCCGACAGCCCCCAACGACGAGGCGGTGGCAAGGGCGGTGGACTTGCTGACATCGGCCAAGCGTCCGGCCATACTCCTGGGCAAGGGCGCGGCATATGCCCAGGTGGACGAAAAGATAAAAAACCTTATAGAAAAATACAATATCCCCTACCTTCCGATGTCGATGGCAAAGGGGCTCATGCCTGACGACGGTCCGCTGAGCGCCCTGCCGTGCCGCTCGACGATAATGGGAAAGTCTGATGTTGTGATGGTGATAGGGGCTCGGCTGAACTGGATGCTGTCGTTCGGACGCGGAAAATGGAATCCGCAGATGAAGTTTATCCAGCTTGACGTAGAGCCACAGGAAATGGATGTCAACGTGCCGATCGCCGCGCCTGTAGTGGGCGACATGGGACTTGCGCTTGATGCCATCCTAAAGGCCATGGATGGCCGACAGATGAGCGCCGACCCCGATTGGGTAACATCGCTACAAACTGAGGCCAAGGCTAAAGGCGTGAAATTCGCGGCCAGGCTGGAGGACGCCAAGACGGCATCGCCGATGAACCACTGGACAGCACTCGGGGCAATAAAACCGATAATTGAAAGCAACCCTGACGTGATATTGGTGAACGAGGGCGCGAATACGCTTGACGACACCCGTGACGCCGTAAACATGTCGCTGCCCCGCCACCGTGTGGACTGCGCCACATGGGCCATAATGGGCATGGGCATGGGTTCGATGATAGGCGCTGCCGTGGCAACGGGCAAGTCTGTCGTGGCCATAGAAGGCGACTCGGCTTTCGGGTTCTCGGGCATGGACTTCTCGACGGCGTGCCGGTTCAGGCTTCCTGTCACGGTGGTGATATTCAACAACGGCGGCATCTATAACGGCATCGGCGTGCCAATGGGCAAGACTGACGACCCTGCCCCGACCACACTCGACATCCACGCCCGATATGACAAGCTCGGCGACGCCTTCGGCGCACAGACATATTACGTGCAGACCCCTGAAGAGCTATCCAAGGCCCTTACCGAAAGCATCGCCAGCAAGAAGCCTTGCCTTATAGACGTGCAGCTGGGCGCGGACTCAGGAAAGGAAAGCGGCCATATCGGCTACCTCAACCCCGCCCCGCTCGTAGACATAAAGGTCTGACCCCAAAAAGGTGCATGCCACACAGGCATGCACCTTGACCACCACATAACGTTTCAACGACAGATGTACGCCAACGTTACTCCCAACAGTACATATTTATTACACTAAAACACCTCCGTATGTTACACATTATATTATATGCGATTGTCCCTATATTCGTGGTGATGGCAGCGGGCTACATATCCGGTAAAAAGGGTATTTTCACCGGTGCTGACGCCAAGAAATTCAACAAGGTAGTGCTCGACTATGCACTCCCCGCGGCACTTTTCGTGTCAATCGCCGGCGCAAGCCGTGAAATGCTTATCCACGACATAAAGCTGTCGCTGATATCGCTAGTGGTAATAATGGCATGCTTCATGCTTGTATACTATATATATAAGCTGTGCTTCAAACAGAACACAGGCGCAGATGCCGCCATCATGGCCCTTGTAAGCGGTTCGCCCACCATCGGATTCCTCGGTTTTGCCGTGCTTGAGCCTATATTCGGCACAAATGCGTATGTGGCCCTGGTAGTCGCCATCGTAGGCATTGTGGTCAACGCTGTGGGCATCCCTGTAGGGCTTTCACTGCTGAACGCATCAAACGAATCCAAGACAGCGACCGTAGGGAAAAAACAGAGCGCCTGGAAGCCAGTGATACATGCCTTGGAACAGCCTGTGGCATGGGCGCCGATACTGGCTGTAATCTGGGTGATAGCCGGCATTCCGTGGCCCGAATGGGCAAGCCCTTCATTCGACCTCATAAAGGGTGCGAACGCGTCAATGGCCGTTTTTGCGGCAGGCATCACCCTGTCGGCCGTCAAAATCACCATAAACTGGCAGGCAGTGCTTGGCGCCATACTCAAGCTTGTGGTAATGCCTCTGGCCGTGCTCGTTGTGGGCATCATGTTCCACATGACCCCTGAGAACCTTAAGATGCTTGTAGTGGCCTGTGCCCTCCCGCCGGCATTTTCTGGAATCATCATCGCCAGCGAATATGACACTTACGTGGCCACCAGCACATCGTCGCTGGCCCTTAGCGTCATCCTTTTCATGGGCATGTGCCCGCTGTGGCTCTGGATAACCGACATCGCCCTTAAGATGTACTGACCCATCATTAGCGCCTTATTTATATATTGACCCGTCGGGGGACGTATCCTCCTAATATTTGCAGGGATGCGTCCTCCCGATCTTTTAAACGCCTGCACGGACGCAAAAATGCAGCTTTCTACATATCTCTCCCTGAGGGGGTGCGGCGCAAACGCCGCCCCCCCCCAAAATTTTTTCGGGGGTGGGGTTTAAACAGATCCGCGCCCCC
>VSPW01000001.1:0-34393 GCA_009775535.1 Muribaculaceae bacterium | reverse complement strand
TTTTTGTATATTTTGTGTTTTTTTTTTTTTTTGTCTCTCCCTCGCCCCGCACCACCCGCGCACCCCCTCTATCTTTTAGCGGAGCTTTTAACAGTTGCCTTTTTCTGACAATCCATTACGGTTTTGGAATTATTTGCTAACTTTGCAGCACCAAACCAAAAAAGATTTATAGAGACTATGGGAGGCTTTTTCGGAGTCGCATCCAGGCAGGCATGCCGCAATGATTTGTTTTACGGAGTGGATTACAACTCCCATCTCGGGACACGTAGAGGCGGCATGGCCACCTACGATGGCACGGAAAAGCGTTTCTGCCGCTCGATACACAGCCTTGAGAGCACTTATTTCAGGACAAAATTTGAAAACGAGCTGTACAAGTTCAAGGGCAACCTCGGGATAGGCATAATAAGCGACACCGACCCTCAGCCTATAATCATAAATTCACATCTGGGGAAGTATGCAATAGTCACTGTCGCAAAGATATGCAACATCGATGAGCTTGAACGGAAGCTGCTTGCCGACGGCAAGCATTTCGCGGAACTGAGCTCAGGCAACACAAACCAGACAGAGCTAATAGCCCTGCTCATCAACCAGGGCAAGGACTTCGTGGACGGCATCGAGAACGTATACAACAACATACACGGGTCGTGCTCGATGCTGATACTCACAGAAAGTTCCATAATAGCGGCACGCGACCGCTATGGCCGCACCCCCATCATCCTGGGGTACAAGGACGGCGCATACGCCCTGACCTCAGAGTCGACCGCCTTCCCTAACCTGGACTATGAGACCGTACGCGACCTCGGGCCAGGCGAGATAGTGGAGGTGACACCCGATGCGGTGACCACCCTGCGCCCAGCTGGCAGCGAGATGCAGATATGCTCGTTCCTGTGGGTGTACTACGGATTCCCCACATCGTGCTATGAGGACAGGAATGTAGAGGATGTAAGATTCAAGTCGGGATTCGAGATGGGCAAGACCGATGAAAGCGAGGTGGATTGCGTCTGCGGCATACCCGATTCAGGTGTGGGCATGGCCCTGGGATATGCTGCGGGAAAGGGCATCCCCTACCGCCGTGCCATCTCAAAATACACCCCTACCTGGCCTAGGAGCTTCACCCCCAGCGACCAGACGATGCGCAGCCTCGTGGCAAAAATGAAGCTAGTGCCCAACAGGGCGATGCTCAAAGGGATGCGTGCCCTGTTCTGCGATGATTCGATCGTACGCGGCACACAGCTCAACGACAATGTCAAGGTGCTTTACGACTGCGGCGCGAAGGAAGTGCATATGCGCATAGCATGCCCGCCGCTGATCTACGGATGCCGCTATGTAGGCTTCACTTCTTCCAAATCGGACATGGAGCTGCTCACACGCCGCATAATCGGCGACCTTGAAGGCGACCCGAACAAAAACCTTGAGGCATATGCCACCACAGATTCGCCACAGTACAAGGCGATGGTCGAGAAAATACGCGAGCGCTTCGGCCTTACATCCCTTAAGTTCAACACTATCGAGACCCTCATCAAGGCGATAGGGCTTCCCAAATGCAAGGTTTGCACCCACTGCTTTGACGGGTCAAGCCACTTCTGATGCGCGCAGGCTGCTGCAAAATCACGACATTTTTTTCAAAATAACCTACGGGCATGCCTTGTTATTGGGGAATTTTCATTACTTTTGTGGAAATTTGGAATAAAAATGCCCGGAGAACTCAAGCAGACAATAGAGAGAGTGTCGAACAAGGCTAAAATCCTTGTGGAACGCTATCATGTGCTGCTTGAAAGCAAGCGTCAGGCCGATGCCAGAATCCTGGAACAGGATGCCATGATACTGGCACAGAAGAAAGAGATAGAATCCTTGCGGCAGCAAGTGGAGTATCTGCAGATTGCCACAAATGTGATTCCTGACAATTCCCAGACCGAACGGACCCGGACATTGATTTCAACTTTAGTGCGGGAAATCGACCGCTGCATCAACGATCTAACACAATGATGCAATGAAAGAAGACTTTGTGATAACAATCCAGATAGCAGACACCGATCCGGTGCCAATGAATATACGCCGTGAGGACAAAGCGGTTGTGCGTACCGTGGAATATCAAGTCAACAAGCTCTGGGCATTATGGCGCGAAAGGTTCAAACAGCGCAGCGCCAATGAGGTCCTGGCGATGGTTGCATTCCAGTTTGCACGGCTATATTACAATATAGCTGAACATGAGCCCCAACTGAATGCCACAATGGAGCAGTTTGAGAAGGAGCTTGACAGCATATTGCTGAAGATTGACTGACCTCCGTATACGCCCGGCGGCCCACACCGCCCATTTTCTTTCATCCGCAACATCGATTGACCCACACAAGCCACCGCCCTGACCGTGGTGACGGCCTGTGCCGCAAGCGTGCGCCCTGCCGCCACCGCCAAAATACGGTGAGTGCGAGGCGCGTGTGTCTTTATATATTAATACCATCACCATTTAAACAACCCAACCCATCTACCCAAAGTTACCCACACAGCTATGATACAAGTAATAATCTATGTGGCCATCGCAATAATCGCACTCGCAATCGGTGCAGCGGCCACGATGATAGTCCAGAAATCAATGGCACAGAGCCGCGCGAAAATCATCATCGACGATGCCGTACGCGAGGCGGAGGACCTGAAGAAAAACAAGATGCTTGAAGGCCGTGAAGAGGCCTTGCGCATCACTTCCGATGCAGAAAAGCAGGCAAACCAACGCCTGGCAAAGGTGCAGTCGGCGGAAGCAAAGATGAAAAACCGTGAAATCCAGCTCAACCAGCAGCAGAGCGAGAACCAGCGCACGCGCAACGAACTGGAGAACACCCGCGCCAACCTTGACGCACAGTCGGCCATGGTGGAAATGAAAAAGGCCGAGGTCGAAAAGCTGCAACGCACCGCACAGGACACATTGGAGCATATTTCAGGCCTTTCTTCGGAAGAAGCCAAAGAGAAGCTCATAGAGTCGCTCAAAGACGAGGCCAAGACAGCGGCTGCATCGTACATAAACGACATCATGGACGAGGCCAAGATGACGGCAAACAAAGAGGCCAAACGGATTGTCGTGCAGTCAATCCAGCGTGTGGCCACCGAAACCGCCATAGAGAACTCCGTGACAGTATTCCACATCGACTCCGATGAAATCAAAGGCCGCATAATCGGTAGGGAAGGCCGCAACATACGCGCCCTGGAAGCCGCTACCGGAATCGAGATAATAGTGGACGACACCCCAGAGGCCATCGTACTTTCCGGCTTTGACCCCGTGCGCCGCGAGATAGCACGCCTGGCACTGCACCAGCTGGTGGCCGACGGCCGCATACACCCGGCACGCATCGAAGAGGTGGTGGCGAAGGTGCGGAAACAGGTAGAGGAAGAAATCATCGAGACCGGCAAGCGCACAGCCATCGACCTGGGCATACATGGACTCCATCCCGACCTTATACGCATGGTGGGAAAGATGAAATACAGATCGAGCTACGGACAGAACCTGCTGCAGCACTCACGCGAGACAGCAAACCTATGCGCCATCATGGCATCGGAGCTAGGCCTCAACCCAAAGAAGGCCCGCCGGGCAGGACTGCTGCATGACATAGGCAAAGTGCCCGATGAAGAACCGGAACTGCCCCATGCTCTGCTCGGCATGAAGCTGGCCGAAAAATACAAGGAAAAGCCCGAGATATGCAACGCCATCGGCGCGCACCACGACGAGGTGGAACAGACTTCGCTCCTTGCCCCGATCGTACAGGTGTGCGACGCCATCTCAGGTGCACGCCCGGGCGCTCGCCGCGAGATAGTGGAGGCATACATCAAGCGTCTCAACGACCTTGAGCAGCTGGCGATGTCATATCCTGGCGTCATCAAGACCTACGCCATCCAGGCCGGACGAGAACTGCGCGTGATCGTCGGCGCGGACAAGATTGACGATGTTGAGACAGAAAAGCTGTCGGCCGAGATAGCAAAACGCATCCAGGACGAGATGACATACCCGGGACAGGTAAAGATCACCGTAATCCGCGAGACCCGTTCCGTAAGCTTCGCCAAGTGACAATGCCCATAGCCACCATCAACAACATAAGCCAACTTTACTGCAGCTATGGCAAAAAATGAAAACAAATGCCCCCGCGGCAAACTGTATTGCACCAACTGGCTAGCCGACATCCCTGGAGGGTTCGCCGACTTCGACATGGTAGAGGTGCAGTTCAAGAATACGCGCAAGGGTTTCTATAAGAACTCCACAAACATACCGTTGGAAATCGGCGACATGGTAGCCGTGGAGGCATCCCCAGGCCACGACATCGGCCAGGTGACCATGGTGGGCGACCTTGTAAGGCTACAGATGCGCAAGGCAAACGTACGCCCAAATGCCGAGGTGCGCCGCGTTTTCCGCAAGGCGCGTCCGGCCGACCTTGAGAAATACGAGGAAGCTAAGGCTAAGGAAAACGACACCATGATCCGCTCACGCAAGATTGCAGAATCACTGCGGCTAAGCATGAAAATCGGTGACGTAGAGTATCAGGGTGACGGCAACAAGGCCATATTCTATTATATAGCCGATGAGCGTGTCGACTTCCGCCAGCTTATAAAAGTGCTTGCAGAGACATTCAAGGTGCGGATAGAGATGAAGCAGATCGGCGCACGCCAGGAAGCAGGACGCATCGGTGGAATCGGCCCTTGCGGACGTCCGCTGTGCTGCGCTTCGTGGATGACCAACTTTGTGTCTGTCGCCACCAGCGCCGCCCGCTACCAGGATATATCACTCAACCCACAAAAGCTAGCAGGACAGTGCGCAAAACTCAAATGCTGCCTTAATTTCGAGGCCGACACATATGTGGAGAGCATCAAGCGCCTGCCGTCAAAGGACATACGCCTGGAAACCGCGGACTCCACATATTTCCACTTCAAGACCGACATATTCAAGCGCGAGATAACATACTCCACCGACAAATCGATGGCCGCCAACCTTGTAACGATAGATGCAGCGCGGGCTTTTGAAATAATCGCCATGAACAAGGCCGGGGAAAAGCCCCTGTCGCTGAAGCGCGAAGGTGACGACAAGGATAACGCGAAAAAGCCGCTTGACATACTTGGGGACAATGACCTGACGCGTTTCGACAAGAAAAAGAAGAAGCGCAAGCCAAAAAAAGACGGAAACGCCACAGGCGAGAAACGGCCACGCCAAGAAGGCGATACCGAAAAGTCTGAGCCCAGGGATACACAGAAACCCCGCGACCGGTACTCTTCACGTGAGCCAAAGGCGGCAGCTTCGGCACAGGCAGACGGACAGGCATCTGACCAGAAACGCCAACAAAGGACCAACCGGCCTCCCAAACAGGGCGGACAGAGACAGGATGGCCAACGCCGACAGCCGCGGCAACAGCAAGCCAACCAGGGAAATATGCCACAGACAGGCGAAGGCAACAACCGGAAACCTAGGCCGCAGCGCCAAAACCCGCCAAAATCTGATGAATAAAGCCATCACGTCGTTAATTATGACATCCTTATTGTGCTTGGGGGCATGTTCCCCCGGGCACAATAATTATAGCCAATACCATACCGTAGACTCTGAAGGTTGGGCATATGACGATACCTTTGAGTTCATTCCGGCGATCGCCGACTCGACGGCAACCGGCAAGTTGGCCGTCACCCTCCGCCATACCAACAGCTACCCATATTCCAATATATGGCTAGAGATACTATACCCCACCCCGGCCGACACCCTCGACCCGGAGAAAGCTGACACATTGAACATCACCCTCTCCGACAAATACGGACACTGGCACGGGCGCGGGATGGGACTCACTTTCCAGCTGGCCGACACTGTCTATAGGGACTTTACGGTCTACAACGGAGCCCCGATAAGGCTAAGGCACATAATGAGGGTCGATACCGTGACAGGAATAGAACAGATCGGCATATCATTCACACCAATGACAAAATGAGCACACAGACAGACTTCGACAGCATAATATTCGACATGGACGGCACTCTCTGGGATGCCGTAGATTCATATTGCGCAATATGGAATGAATCATTCCGGCGCATGGGGATAGAACGTAGGGTGTCCCGCGACGAGCTATTGTCAATGATGGGGAAGCCGCTCGATGTAATCGCCTCCCACATTTGCCACGGCATAGATATGGACACTGAACGATTCTGCTCAATACTGAGAAAAGTCGACACCGAACTGATGCCCCAGCTTGGCGGCACGCTATACAGCCACGTCGCCGAAGACTTAAAGGCATTGAGCAAGAGATACCGGCTGTTTATGGTGAGCAACTGCGGACCGGACGGCCTAAGGATGTTCCTTGACTACACCGGACTGAGGCCATACTTCACAGATACCCTAACCCACGGGGAGACATCGCTCCCAAAAGAAGACAACATCAGTCTCCTGATAGACAGGCACGGACTGGAAAGGCCTGTATATGTGGGCGACATACAAGGCGATGCCGATTCAACCCACCGTGCGGGACTACCGTTCATCTGGGCGGCATACGGATTCGGCACGGTCTCAGATGCGGAATACAGAATCGACTGTTTCCACGACCTCATAGAAAAGATATTGAACAAAGATCAAACCACAAGATAAGACATGCACGACACTTTGCTTATGATCCCCGCCGGGGAAGCCGCATTAAGGCTGGAGAAGGTCAAGGCCCGGATGAAGGCGGAAAACATCGAGCATATCATAGTCCGCGACACAGCGAACATATTCTACCTCACCGGACGTGTATTCGATGGGTTCATATATATAAACGCAAGCGGCAATCCGACATATTTTGTACGCCGACCAAACACCATACACCACTGTAAGGACGTGGTGGCGGTCACAAAACCGGAATCCATGCCGGAGCATATAGATGTACCCCAAGGCTCGGAGATAGGGCTAGAACTGGACTCCTTGACATACGCGATGGCCACCAGGATAATGAAGGCTTTCAACGCCAAAGCAGTGAATGCATCGGCGGTAATGCGCAAGGTCCGGTCAGTAAAGACAGGCATGGAGCTGGAAATGCTACGCGAAGACGGCATCAAACACGACCATGTGTACTCCAAGATACCGTCACTTTTCCGCGAAGGCATGACCGACATAGAACTGCAGGTCGAGATAGAACGTACAAGCCGCCTGGAAGGATGCCTGGGGCAATTCCGCACCGCCGGGGATGTAATGGAGATACATATGGCAAATATCCTGGCCGGGGACAATGCAGACGCGGCATCGCCATATGATTTCGCCATGGGCGGCCAAGGCATGAACCCGTCGCTGCCTGTGGGTGCAAACGGCACGGTGATACGCCCAGGACTGTCAGTGATGGTTGACGCAAACGGAAACTTCAACGGATACATGACTGACATGACACGTACATTCGCATGTACCGGAGACATAAGCGAAAAGGCATTGAAGGCCCACCAGTGCTCAATAGACATATGCCGGGCTCTGGAAAAGTCAGGACGTCCGGGGGCTGAGGCACGCGCCCTCTACGAAGAGGCAGCATCCATAGCACGCGCCGCAGGGCTTGAGGACTATTTCATGGGGCATTCACAGCATGCCGGGTTCGTGGGTCATGGCGTAGGAATTGAAATCAACGAGCTACCCGTGATCGCGCCAAAAAGCAGGGATATCCTTGAGACAGGCAATGTAATCGCCCTTGAGCCCAAATTCGTAATACCGGGTACAGGGGCAGTAGGCATCGAAAATACGTATGCCGTCACCGCCAACGGGCTGGAAGCCCTCACCCACAGCCCTGAACAGATAACCGTTTTCCTCCCTTAGATAGACTATGCAGGCAACCGAATATTCATCCCTGATTGACTCTCGGGTATTCCATCTGGTAGGCGAAGTGGCCGACAGCATGGGCCGGGAATGCTATGTCGTAGGCGGATATGTGCGCGACCTGATAATACACCGCCACAGCAAGGACATCGATTTCGTGACCATAGGCGCAGGGATAGAAGTAGCCCAGGCCGTTGCCGCACGTCTGGGCAACAAGAGCCATCTTGCCGTATACCGCAACTTCGGGACGGCACAGATCCACTGTGGCGATGACGAACTGGAATTCGTCGGCGCACGCCGTGAAAGCTATGACCGGCAGTCGCGGAAACCGGTCGTGGAGGACGGGACACTTGATGACGACCTGGCGCGCCGAGACTTCACCATAAACGCAATGGCAATATGCGTAAACGCCGGGCGCTTCGGCGAACTAGTTGACCGTTACGACGGCTTAGGCGACATCTCCAGGCGCATCATACGCACGCCGCTAGACCCAGACATAACATTCAGCGACGACCCGCTACGGATGATGCGCGCAATCCGGTTCGCCACCCAGCTGGGATTCGACATCTATCCCGAGACCCTTGATGCGATAACCCGCAATGCGTCCCGTATCGGGATAATATCCCGTGAACGCATCGCAGATGAGCTGAACAAGATAATGGCATCTCCCGTGCCCTCGACAGGATGGCTGCTGCTACGCCAGACAGGCCTGCTGCCTCTCATTTTCCCGCAATTGGCCGCAATGGAAGGCATATCACGGGTAAACGGCCGAGGCCACAAGGATAACTTTTTCCACACCCTGGCCGTACTCGACAATGTGGCCAAGGCCAGCGGCAACCTGTGGCTGCGGTGGGCCGCACTGCTACACGACATAGGCAAACCGGCAACAAAACATTGGGACGAAAAACTCGGCTGGACATTCCACAACCACGATTTTGTCGGCAGCAAAATGATACCTGACATTTTCCGTCACCTGAAACTGCCGCTTAACGACAAGATGAAATACGTGCGCACCCTGGTGGGCCTGCACATGCGCCCTATCGCACTGGTAGAAGACGAAGTGACCGACAGCGCCGTACGGAGGCTGTCAAACTATGCACAGGAATACCGTGACGACCTGATGATACTCGCAAAAGCCGACATCACATCACGCAACGAGGAAAAGCGGGCCCGCTTTCTGGCCAATTTCGCCATTGTCGAAGAAAAATTCAAGGCTGTCGAGGCAAAGGACTTTGAACGCAACCGCAAACCGCTTGTGCGTGGTGACGAAATCATGCACATATTCAACCTGCCCCAATCGCCGGCCGTAGGGAAGTTCATAAGCGCGCTCCTTGAGGCCCAACGCGAGGACCAGATACCCGACCGCGACTCCGCACTACAATTTGTATACAGGATGAGCAAAGAAATGGGCATAGAGCCCGTAAACCCGCCTTTCGACATGCCATCTCTTTCCCAGGAGACTACAGAATAACCAACCACCCCATATGTACTACGTAAGCAAACGACTTGAAATATCAGCATCACACCGTCTTGAACTGTCATACCCGAGCAAATGCACGGCAATGCACGGACATAACTGGATAGTGACCGTCTATTGCCGTTCCGAGGAACTTAATAAGGACGGCATGGTCACCGACTTCACACATATAAAAGAAACAGTGCTTGGCAGGCTGGACCATGCCTGCCTGAACGACATCCTGCCATTCAACCCTACAGCCGAGAATATCGCAAGGTGGATATACGGCCAGGTGGAAAATTGCTACAGGGTGGAAGTACAGGAAAGCGAAGGCAACATAGCCGCATATGAAGCAGACTGAACAAACCATGGACAAGACATACCGGATAAACGAGATATTCTACTCCCTACAGGGAGAAGGCTACCATACCGGGACACCGGCCGTATTCCTGCGCATGAGCGGATGCAACCGCAAATGCCCTTTCTGCGACACCGACCACTCGGGACACACTGCCATGACGGCTGATGAGATCATATCTGCCGTAACGTCCTATCCTTCAAGACATATAATAGTGACAGGCGGCGAACCGCTCATGCAGCTTGACAGCTTCCTTATCGAAGCCCTGCATGACGCCGGATTCTATATACAGATAGAGACAAACGGAACATTGCCGATACCTGAGGGGATCGACTGGGTGGCATGCTCCCCAAAAGACGGCCAGCTGTCCATCAACCGCATAGACGAGATGAAAATAGTATACCTGGGACAGGACGTTGAATCTGTGGCAACATCGCTGCCCCCTGCCACCCACTATTTCCTACAACCATGCACAGACCCCAAAGACGGCTCATCAAACACCGCACAGACAATAGCCTACATCCTGTCGCATCCCCACTGGCGGCTCTCGCTACAGACACACAAACTTACGGGCATAAGATGACATATCTGTTTTTTCTGCATATTTAATTTTTTGCGTTTTTTTGTCACGCTTACATAAAATGTACGTCTATATGATAAAAATCAAATATAGATGCTACATAAAATCATTATCACAGCTGCAATATTCCCGCTCTGCCTTCCATTGACGGCACAGACACAGGACGCCGACAGCGCCGCTATGCACGGCGAACTCAAAGAAGTGACAGTACAGGCCGCCATGGTGGTGCACAAAGCCGACCGCGATGTATACACTCCTTCAAACGATATCAGGAAACGTTCGACTACCGGACTGTCGCTGCTAGGCAACATGATGATACCATCATTGAGCGTCAATGACATTATGGGTACTGTGACCGCAAACGGCGTTGCCGTTCAGGTGCGCATCAACGGACGCCAGGCCACCATAGAACAGGTGCGTTCGCTGCTGCCGGAAAGCATCGTCCGTGTGGAATACCACCAAGACCCGGGACTGAGGTATGGCGGCGCGGAGACAGTGATAGATTTCATTGTACGCAACCCTATGCTGGGCGGATCGCTGATGGCCTCCACCATGCAGCCCTTCTCATCATTCAACAACTCCGGCCTGAGCCTGAAGCTGAACAACGGGAAATCGCAGTTCGAGCTGTCGGGATGGCTGAACTGGCGCAACATGAACGTATACCGCGACTATTTTGAACAGTTCACATTTGAAGACGGCTCCCAACTGCTGCGCCAGGAAAGCCCGCGCGACGGGAAGTTCACACAAGTGAACACAAACCCGTCATTCAGCTACAGCTACATAAAACCCGACACGACCATAATATATGTGGGCGCAGGGTTATGGATCCAATCCCCCACACGTATGAAAATGGAAGGTGTAATGTCAATGAGCGATGCCAGCAGTGACATCAACATAAAGGACATAAACGACAACATCCACCATTCGCCCCGGCTAAATTTCTACATCGAGCAGCATCTGGAACGCAGACAGACGCTGGTACTCGACATGTCGGCCAACCTTGACCTCTCGCATTCGGAACGCTTCTATACTGAAGTGCCCGAAGGCCAGACAACACCATCGGTGGACATAAATACCGATATCCGCGACCGCAGTTTCGGATTTGCTGCCGAGGCGGACTATATCAAGGAATGGGATGCATCGCGCCTGACAGCCGGTGCATCTTATTCGGCAAGCCGCACACGCAGCAAATACATCAACCTGGACAACAAGATATTCCACCAGCGCCAGGACAAAGTTTATGCTTTCGCCGAGTATATGCACCGCATTGGCCACGTAAGCCTTACCGCAGGCGTAGGGGGAGAATATTTCAGCATAGACGCCAACAATGACGCCAGGCCGCAGAAGCATTGGAGCATAAGGCCACATTTGCAGGTACGATACCGTATCAACGACAGCCACTCGATGCGCCTGTCGATGTCATCGTGGAACAACGCACCCTCACTGAGCCAGACCACAGAGGCCATACAGGAAATCGACGGCTTCCAGATACAGATAGGCAATCCTGAACTGAAGCCATACACCACCTACCAGCTGTTCTGGGGCTATAACTTCTCGCTCCCACGCGTTGACGCTCAGCTATCGGCTCGGTGGAGACATTCGCCGTCAGCAGTAATGGACTTCCGCAGATGGGAGGACGGGCATCTGGTGCTGAACTGGGACAATGCCGGACGGCATACATCCTGGTCCGTATCACTGTCACCACAAATAAAGGTAATCCCGGAATGGGTGACGGTAAGCGGCTCTGTTTCATTCTTCAGGGAATATACCCGCGGCACAGGCTACCGCCATTGCATCGGCGGATTCTACGGCTCTGCCAATGTATCAGTCACACATTGGGGGTTCTCCCTGATGGCGCAATATGACCATGGCCCAACCTCCCTATGGGGCGAGACAAAGACCAGGGGCGAACATTTCAACATGGCCATGCTGAGCTATAACCTCAATGGCCTTAACATAGGCATATTCATGATGATGCCGTTCGACCGCTACAGTCAGGAAACATCCGTGCTCAACAGGTACAACACCAACCGGCAGGTGCTGCGGACAAAGGCGTTTGAAAACATGTTCGGCATAAATCTCTCCTACAACCTGTCGTGGGGACGCCAAAGGCGTGACGCCTCAAAGATCATAAGCACCGATGCCCGCACACAATCGTCATCAGCCGCCGGCCGCTAGCCCTTACCGCCTTTCCACTCTGCGGCATAAGAATCAAGCAAAGATCGGATGCCCTTGCCAATCTTGACATACGCGTCCTCGTCCAGATTGGCAAGCGACACGCGCACGCTCCACTTCGGCCCGTCGAACCCTCCACCGTTGAGCACCACCTGGCCACATTCTCGGGCCAGACGGAACACCACGTCAAGCGGATTGTAGTTGGCCTTAAGATAGTCCACAAACTCTACTCCATAGAACTTTCTTGCCCATACAAGCATGTCGATCTCGCTATAGTATCCCGCGCGCAAAGGGTCAGGCTTCAAAGTGAATCCCGTACTTTCCCAAAGAGCGTGCAGACGTCTCTGTATGAGGTCTATCATGGCTTTTTGGTAACGGCCGCCATTTTCGATAGAATCAATCAAGGCAAATGCCGCAAAAAATGACATCTGGGTCTGCTGCGGAAGCGACAGTCCGGCAGTATGGTTCAATGCCACATCACGGCTGTCAGCCACCATACGGTCAATAAACCTAAGGCCAGGCACATCCACAGTCAGGGAACTGTAGCGGTTTTCCAACACGGCCTTACGGCTGTCGGGAAGCGCGGCTATCATCCTGTCGAACACATTGTCCTGATGGAGGGCGACAACAGCCGTACGCCAACCGGTTGCGCCGAAATATTTCGAGAACGAATACACACAGACCGTATTGTGCGGCAGCTCCGCCATCAGACTGCGGAATCCGGGGACAAATGTACCATATACGTCATCGGTGATTATCATAAGGTCTGGATTGGAATTCTGCACCACATCCTTTATGGCATCAATCACGTCGCTGCCAAGGGCATAGCTAGGAGGATTGGACGGGTTGGTGACAAACAGCACCTTATATTTCGGATCGCGCAGCTTATATATGTCCTCCACTTTGTACTGCCAGGTGTGTATGCCGTCGCTGTCAAGCGAGCCTGCACAGATGTTGAGCACGTCATAGCTGAAACGGTCGAGGCGCGGTATCTCGATATACGGGGTGAACACCGGGACCATCAAAGCCACCGAATCCCCGCGGTTGAGAAGGAAATTCTGCTGGAGCGAATCGAATACATAGCACATTCCAGCCGTGCCCCCCTCTGTGGCGAAAAGGTCATATTCGCCCTCCGGCGGACGGTTGTCACACATGGCCATGTCGAGATAGTCGCGTACAATCATCTGGGTATATTGCAGTATGCGCGGCGGCACAGGATACTGGTCGCCGGTAACACCCTCGGCCCACTCATGCACAAGCGAATCAGGGTCGACGGCATGCTGCATAAGCATATAGCTGTAGACGCGTTTCAACAACGGCACTCCCGGAAGCGACACATTGTCTTTGAGATACTGCTCAAAACGGCTGGCGATACCTTCCTTTTCCGGGATCCCCGCAATCCCATCGGGAAGATCCATAACACGGCGGCATTCCCCTATGGCGAAGGAAGAGAGGGCAATGAATGCCTCACGCGGTTCAGGAGCTATCCAGTTGGGATTGCCCCTACCGGCATTGAGCATCACATGTGCATCCTTCTTGACACTTTCATCAGCAAGGGCGATGATCCTGTTCTTAAGTTCAAACGGGCTTAGCTTCGACAATTCACTGTCGATACGGTTTTCCTTATCATCCATAATATTTTATCTTTATTGTGAGGAGTTAATCAATCGTCCAATTAAAACGCCTCTATGGCAATAGTTGTTCCACTATGGCTGGCGATATCTCAGGTTAAAATTTCAAAAGGCCTTAAACCAACGGCGGCCATACGGTGTTCATCACTTACAATCCAACAATAAACCCCAAAAATATATGGCTATGAAGAAATCAGAGGCTAAGAAAAGCATAAAGGGCACACGCACGGAAAAAAATGTGGTAGATGCCTACATCAGTGAATCAACCGCCTATAGCAGGTATACATACTACGCAAAACAGGCAGACAAGGAAAACTATTTCCCTATCGGCGAGATATTCCGTGAAACGGCAGACAACGAGCTGCACCACGGCAAGGTGTTCTTCAAGATGCTGGAAGGCGGACAGGTGGAATGCACCGTCACGGTAGACGCAGGCGTCATAGGCGACACTGCCTCAAACCTGGCCACTGCGGCAGAAGAGGAACGCACCGAAGGGGTAGACCAGTACCTGAGGTCGGCCAAGATTGCCGAAGAGGAAGGCTTCCCCGAAATCGCCGAACATTTCCGTGAAATCGCCGAGGTCGAGCAGCATCATATGGACCGGTTCAATAAACTTCTGAAACAGGTCAAAGAAGGCACAGTGTGGAAACGCGAAAAGCCCATAGAATGGGAATGCATGGTGTGCGGCTACATATTCAAGGGCACAGAGCCTCCAGAGGAATGCCCGGCATGCGACCATCCGCGTGAGCACTACAAGGCTTTGGACATCTGACACTAATACTCCATACACAAATTAAAATCCGGCAGGATATCCGAATAAAATACGGACAATCCTGCCGGATTACATATCATATTTATACACTATTTTTTATATACCGGCTTTATCAGGACGGCTTCCGACTGCCTGCTTCCCGTGTTGGGATAACTTATATAAGGATAAAGGTCATCCGTACCAAGCTCAGCCACCATATAGTTGCCGTAGTTGAAGTCGATGGCGATCCTGTTCGGCTCTGAACCGGATGTAACCGTACCAGAATTCGTCATCCAGTATATACCGCCACGCTGCTCGTCTATGGTATACGCCATAGGGCGATAGTCGTTAGCATTGGACCATCCGTCAGGGGTTGCTGCAAATGAACCGTCATCACCGCCAAGACGCACGTCCACACTCCCATAACGGAGCAGGCCATATCCCTTTGTCCCGGTCAATTTCTTATCTCCACCCAACTTGTACAGCCTTGACTTACGGCGGGAGTGCCCCGAAGAGCCGAAGGGAAAGAACAGGTTATGGCCATGGATGAGGCAATATGCCACCACCCCACGCACGCCATGGTTCATATTTTCATCATCGACACCGTCATTGTCCATATCTGAGAACCAGTAGGCTTTAGAATCGGACAATACACCCGTTGCCGCATCGCCATACACTATCCCGAACGCGAAGTTCATGTCCTGGTTATCAACAATCTCATCTTCGACCTCTTTCTGGGTAGGGATACGGTATTTGACGCCATCTATGGTAAAATCGCCGAAAGCCTTGTCGGTAGGCACACTTCCGTGGGCAATGAACGGTATATCGTTCCAGCCAACCTTGCCTTTACCTGCAATCTCCAATTTGTCAGACTCTGCTAAAGCGACACCAAACCCATAGGTCTTATTGTTCTTTTCCAGGATAGGATAATCCAGGTTTGTATGCCTCCTGAACATGCTTCCCATCGACAGTGGCGACTTGGTCAATGTATTCTTGTCAAAGACATTGAATGTCGACCAGAACAGCCCTCCCGGATGGAACTGGATGTCACCGTATCCCTGGCGCACAAGGATGGTGTGCGTACAGGAGTTATTATGGTAATATACCCTTATTATAGCCCCGGAGGTAGCCCCTGTACCTGTCGCCTTATTGGGGGTGTATGTAAAATCCACTTGTGTATCCGTCAATCCCACTATTGAAGAGCCTTGACCTACCGCAGTCTGATTTCCCTTGGTCAGCCTGACTATATTGTCCGGATCAAGCTCTATAACGGCCTTCCATGGACCGCGCGATTCCACAGACTGGAATCCCGAACCCTCATCGGGAGATACATTGTACATAAGGTTGACATGGAATGACGCCAGATTATTGCTTCGACGCCAGATGCCACGGGGATTATCGATACGCTTAGACTGGTATATGTCATTGTATTTGGTCTCCTCATAGCGGTCGGCGGCAGGTGTTTCTTCATAAGAAGTGGAAAGCCCTTCCTTTATATAGTATGCCGTATATTTGACCCGCGCATATCGGTGATGGTTATAGAATGGATTTGCACCGGTGTATACCGCCCATTTGTCCATTGTCTTGGCCCTGGTGAACAAGGGAATGTTTATCACATAGTCCTTTTCCTTGTTATGCTTATTGGTCTTAAGGTGGGTCGTGTAATCGCCATTCTCTTTATCATATGAGGTATATCCCTGTTTAGGAGTATCCTCTGTAGGAAAATCCGTATATTCACGCATGCCTTTTGACAAGCGATTGCCATATTCATTGTAATAGAAATTGCGCAGGTCAGAGATAAGCTGCTGTCCGGCGCCACCATGCATCACTTTTGTCACAGTATGGGTCTTGCGCAGGGACAGGAATCCGTACTCACAGTTGTTTGAACACTCGGGGTCATCCTTGTAATCTTTCAGCTCGCCGCCACCATAAAGCCCTTCCTTGTTTTCCTGCATCCTCCAGGCCTTGCTGTTATATTCATTCTCAGCGGCCTGATGCGGACGCCATTCGTTTTTGATGATTACGGCCTTTAGCTTCACCAACTTATATCCGATTTTAGGTGTGGCACGGGCAGGCATCGTCGATCCCTGGTTATACATGTATGACACATAGTATTCTTCCGGTATTTCCAGACCAGGCTTAGCCTCCTCATCGTAATCGATGTGCCAGTCGATGTCGTTGGCATATCCGTTAAATGTAAGGGTGAGCTTATAGTGGTGGTTGCGCTCGGCGGAATAGTCGGTCTTTGTGTCCTTTCCAAGCATGAAACGGTATTTTATCGGGCCACGTCCAGGCTGTACAGAGTCCTGGCATACATAATATCCGTCAACCTCAATATATGATCCATATTTCCGGGCATCTTTCCAGGCATCATTGCCGGGGTCCACCCCATCGGGATATGACACCTCCTTGTTTTCCCCGCTCACATCCTGCCGCTTGTCGGACTCAGTACCTTCTTTGCCTTCGGGCTGCACATTTTCATAGAAATACAGTGCCGGTGCATTCTGGTCGTGCTCATATTCAAGACGCCTTTCCACAGGAATGCCCACCGGATGCTGATAGCCGGCATTGTCAGAACGGTATCCGCGTATGGAGTCACCGTTGGTAATCTCCATCCAGTTCCTGTAGTTGGCCTTATAGTCGGTCTGCGATGCATCGGCCTTTGAGAAATAGAATGTCTGACCATCGACAAGGCCGCTGGATATTGTGCGGTCCTTATCTTCCGGATCCGGGGTGTTGACGATACCGATGTACGACTCTTCGGGGATATCCTTGATGGTCACCGACTTGATATAAATATACACGTTGTCGCGCAGGCGTGTGGAATTGAAAGCCACCGTCACCTTGGATGCTACGCGCTTTATCCACGCCTTTATCTGCGGACGCGGGGAGTTGATTACCACTACGCTTGTGGAGCGCAGACCCTCTGCGCGGTTGTCCTTCGAGAAATATCCGAACATCTGGTCGTTGACCCCGCGCCCGGACTCATTCTTGCCATCCCATTTCACAGACTGATGCAACAGGGCCTCAACGGTGGCATATTGGCTTTCCTCCCACTCCTTTTCCACATCGATGTTGGCCACCACATAAATATGGTACTTACCATAGGGTATCTTTACATCGAATGTCGCGCGCGGCGTATCAGTCTCGGCGGATGACACACCCGAGCCGGGATATGGGGATTCGCCGTCAGGACGGTCATTATTGTCGTTATTGACTTCAAAATCCGCCACTTTCTGCATCTGCACAAGCTCCTCTTCAGGATTATATAGGAACAGATACAGAGTGTGTATGGACTTTATGGCATCGCCGGGGGCACGCGAATGGTCGAGGGCCGAGCCGAACGGCTCAAAACTTACCGTGGCCGACACTGTGGCCGTACCATCACCAATCGGGCCATATTCACCCAATGGGAACTCGTCCTTGCATGCAGACACAGCGATGCACAGGACCAATGCCAGAAAAAGGCGGGACAGAGCCGCCTGTATATTGTGGGTTACCGTATTCATAATCATATCATTTATAAACAGGATGACATATCTAATATCAATCCAACCCGAAACCAGGGTCAAGATTTACACCGCGGTATGGCACGAGTATAACCTCAAGCGCGATGTCGTTCTGGTCCTTAAGGAGTATATTGACTACCACATGGGTGTTTCGTGGCAGGTCGGTCATCAGCCGCAGCGGCATGGAAGACTCCTGCAGCCTCCACTGGATGGGACGCCATGCAAGCATCACCCCTTCGGTGGATATTGTGGTGCTGTAAGGGTCGGCATCCGTAGTGGCAACACCCTCAAGCTGGTATATGGGCGGCAGCTCCACCGACTGACCATCGGCCAGCGACACAGAGCAGTCATACGTGAACTCCGACGACTTTGCAGCGTCAGGCACACGGTAGGCTGATATATGCGTCATTTCCTTGTCGGAATAGTCGGCATCGGGAAAAAGGTACTCCGTTGAGGCCGAATGAGACAGGTGGACGCCTGTGATGGTGCGGCCGCGGCCGCTCATGTTCTTGATGCGGTATGTATATTTGGTGGCCGCGCGGTGGAGGCGGAATACAGCCTCGGTATCTTCCGTCCCTATATAACAGGTAAATATACCGGCTATCGGCAGGTCGCGGCGCAGGCATCCGGAGGCATCGGCATTTGCGGCCAACGGCACTTCCAGTTTCTGCAATTGCGACACATCGACATATTCGCCAATAGCGGCCGACAATGCCGAGAACACTTCGGAGGCGGGTGCGACTGCACCTGATTCCGGATCGCCGACACAGAAGGCGTGTTCATTGGCCACCAGGATGACTGTCTTCAACTGATTGGCCTTTACCGGAAAACGGGGATCGGTATAACGGTCCACAGGATTGTCGAAAGAGAAGTACGAGTTGTGTTCCACGTGCCATTCGGCATCAAGCACGATTACACGCAGCGACTTCATGATTTCCCCTTCCTTTGCTTCTTCCTCAGCAGACCGCGCCTGATTGCCTATGATGTCGCCAAGCTGCACGCCGAGTGACAGGATTACCTTGTCGCGCGATGCTGGCAACGGGATATCACCGGACGAACATCCGGCTACAGCCATTGCAAAGGCAGTACAAAGCATGCATAATATAGACAAGGGAGATCTCATCGTTATTATTTTAAGGAGAGTGTTTCTAATTAAAAATCATCTATATCGTTTATCCTTACCCTCCAGTCGTTCACCACAATGTTGGTCTTGAGCCACAGGTGGTCGCGATCGAGGAAGAAGAGCATGTTCCAACGGCTCTGGCGGTCGAGGTATTCCTGGTCGCCCATATCGTCGGCATCGCTCTTTGACAGGGTAAGATAGTTGTTGAGCGGCAGCTCAACAATGTTGCGCTGCTTCTCGTGGCTATATATGATGAGGCGGGGATTGCGCATGAGGTGCAGCCTGGATGTGCTCAGTTCGGCATATCCGACCTTTACCTCTACGGGATTATCCGCCGCAGGTGCTTTATTTCCTTGGATCTCAGCGGGGACATGGCCGGTGGAAACCTGGCCTACGGTCCATGCTGTATACGTTGTTTCGCCGTTGTCCAAAAGGGAGTTGTCGTGGGCGAAAAGAGTGTTGTCGTCAACAATCTTGAATTCAAAGTCCTTTCCGTCGACAGGGTCGTAGCTCATGTGCTGCAACATTATACGGAAATGGTTCGTATCTTTCATCATTCTGACAGTGGCCTGGCTGTAGTCGAGGCCTTCTTCGACGGTAAAGTCGATTGCGCCATGGAAAAGGTCATGCAGGCGCGTGCCTATATGTGCCGGCTTGATGGCCATGGCTATATCAGTGTACCTTGTACCGGATACGGGCGGCACGTTATGGGCAAAAGACGCATCCTGGCATTCTATGCCGCCATAGGCTACGGCGTGGTAATCGCCTGCCGGGAGGTCGATGGTCATGCGGTATCCCTCATCTGAAAGGGCATCAGTGGTCTCGGTATGCGTGGCAACGAAATTGCCGTCGGCATCATAGATATGAAGTGTCAAACAATCCACTTGCGACGGGAAGGCGTTGGCTTTCTCCATATTGTAGTCATAGACAAACCGCAGCGAGATACCGCGTGGACACGGATCGAGGTCATCGAACACGCTTCCGCAAGAAGAGAGGGCGGCGAGCGCCGGGGCAGCCAGAAGGACTGCCCCCGCGAACCGCGAAATGAATTGTTTCTTTATATTCATCGTAGATAAGTAAGCAACTTACTTTTAGAGTGATATTTATTCAAAAACGATATCGTTCACACGTACGACCCAATTGAGGACTTCTACAGTAACTGTGAAGTATGCGTCCTTCTCTTCATCGGGATCTTTCGGCTCTTCGGGATCGCCATCATCATCTGGCTTGGCAGCGTGGCCGAACTTCTTGATGTCGGTAACAGCAAGCTTGTAGACGTTGTTGCGCACTACGCCGAATTCCATATCGCCCATCTCTGCGTTGTCGGCATTGTTATTGTGGCGGTTATAGTATACATAGTATACAGGATATCCCTTAACGGTTTCGTCGTAACGGTAGATTGTGAAGCCGTTGCTAGCCTTTTCGAGGTCGGCGGGAGCTTCTTCAGAGTCGAGTGCCTGTCCGAATGCTGCGACAAAGGCCTGTGCCAGTGTAGATACAGGAGATGCCTGTGCGGTTTCCTTGACAGCCAGAGCATTACCTACCAGCACGCCGTTGTATAGATAGAGTACGTCTTTGTTTTGCATTGCAGCCTTGAGGTCTTCTGATGTAGTCTCGGCGGCTTCGATCACGCCCTGGAACACGACAGCAGTGGTGTTGCCCTTGAGCTGGCTGTTGATTTGGGGAAGTGTGTTCTCTGTGACATAGCGCCAGATGTGGTAGCCGGTCTTGTTTGTCGATGTCCAGCCTTCGTCATCGTCTTCCGTACCGGTAACCGTTGTATAGGGAAGTGATGAATAGTCAGTCATTCCCGCAAGAGGATTTGTGAAGAAACCGGCGAGGTCAGTACCGTCAGATGTAGCCTTTGCCTCGAAACGTGAGCTGACAACATAGTCACCGTTAACACCGTCAAGAGCGTCCATGCCGGGGCAGAGTGTAGTCACGTTATTGTTGATGATGCGGGGAAGATAATAGAATTCGTTGGCAAGGTTCATAAGAGCCATGTTGCCAGTAAGGCGTATGTTTGCGACAACATTACCGTTCACAACGTCCTTGATGGGGTATATACCGTTGTTGGTTTCACGGAAGTCGAAACGTGCAACGCTGCGTACAACAGGGATAGCATTGCCGGATGTGAGGTCGAATGCCTTTTCGGGGGTGTTGTAGTCCTTAGCAATAGCATCTTCATCAGGAAGTGTGCTGGTAGCGAGTTCAACATTGCTCATGAGGAATCCGTTTCTGCTCCAGATCTGCTGGTTGATAGAAGCGGCCTCAAGGTCGGCTATGCTTGCTCCAGGAGTAACGGCATTGAGGATTTCGGTTGTCGGATTGCAATATGCGAACACGTACACTTGCTTTCCGGCATAAGTCTCAAGATTTTCGTAATCTTCAAAAAGTACGGTGTATTTAGGTTTGTTATTCAAGCCTGTGCCTGTACCATCGTTAAGTACACCATCTGTAGTGGCAGTAGTGATCACTTTGTAGTCATTGCCGTCTTTTTCTGTGAGGACTACAAGTATAGAGCCTACCTTGTTTTCAAAATCCTGTCCGAATTCATCGCCAGCGTTGGAATTGGCACGTCCGCCGTTGCCTTTAAGGCTGAGGGAGAGGGATGCATACATACCGGTGCCTTTCTGCGGGGCATCGGGTGTGTTCCCATCATCGTTGCTGCATGCAGTCATGCCAAAGGCAATGAGGCAGCCTGCAAGAATCTTGTTGAGATGTTTCATATTAAATAATTAATTGGTTAATGGATAATGAATATTTTACTTTATATGTGGGAAAGAGAAGTATCTGCTGTTATTTTGTCGCATCTGTGATGTATGTTATCTCTTGCTTACGCTGGCGTATGGTGCTTATTTGCGCCAGTGCGTCCGCGGCCTGCGATATGCCGCCGTCGCGTGCCTTTTCAAGCAGCGGTACGGCTTCCTCATAGTTGCCCTGAATGGCCTGCAATACGCCACGGGCGTAATCGGCATCGGGTGTGTCCCCTGCCTTTTCCAGGTAGCGGGCGGCGCGGGTGTAATCGCCGGAGGCCATCGCCGAATTGGCGGCATTGACATTGGATACAGGGTCGGACGGGAACATGCGTACGGCCACGTCGAACACTTCGTAGTATTCAGGACTGCCTACCTCATAGGTGTTTGCCGCCAGGTACATCTCGTTGAGGTTGAGGTTCTGCGGACGTTCCCTCAACACGCGCTTGATCTCATCGACATCAGTGTACTCGCGGATACGGTAGCGCACAATATAGTCGGAGTGGCGCAACGCCGGGTATACGTTCTTCAGGAGGAAGGCATAGTCGGTGGGGAAGCGGCGCTGTATGGCGGCGTTCTTGGGGTCGGGCTCCAGGTCGGAGTCGAT
The DNA here is from genome assembly GCA_009775535.1 of Muribaculaceae bacterium. Classification (GTDB taxonomy): domain Bacteria; phylum Bacteroidota; class Bacteroidia; order Bacteroidales; family Muribaculaceae; genus CAG-873. The sequence continues at coordinate 11,667 of VSPW01000001.1, read as the reverse complement.
TATCTCAAGTATCTCCTTGCGGTTAGGCACAACAGACACAAGCACGGAGTCGCGCAGGCCTGCCCAGTCTTCCGGCTCGAAGTCGGTGTGGAACACCGTGTCATTGAACCCGTACTGACGGCGCACATATTCCTTTAGTGATTGGGTACGTCCTTTAGCGAGGCGTATATTGTTGGTGTATGAGCCTTCGGGCGATGCGAAACCCTTGATGAATATATCGGTGATTGTGGCATCGGGATTGTTCTTCACCACATCAATCGTATTTATTATCTTCTTAAGTTCCGAGGGGTTTTTGCGGTAATCCGGATATATCTCCGTACGGTTCACGGGAAAATCGATATATGCCGAGCCCTTGAGGTCTACCACCTTTTCGCCTTTTGCTGTCGGGGGCATTGACACGAAGCACGGGACAAAACTGCGTGGACGGAAGTCGAGTTCGGCCACAGGGGTGTTCTCCTCACCTTCCGGCTCGCCGCAGCACCCGCATTCCTTCTGGTCTATGGCCACGGTGGACACCTCCATCCAGTCCTCATACGGTATCAGGGCCGTATAGGTAAATCCGCCATCGTGTCCGGCGCGGTAGAATGACGCCCCATCGGGAAGCTTACGCCCGTCGCGGACGTAGCGGTAATACCTGTTATGCCCGGCTATTATAAACGGCGGGTATGTGGCCGTCTTTGTGCTGTCGGCGTTGTATACCACCGGAGTCATGAGCACTTCGCGGTTGCGCGACATGTCGAACGCAGCGGGATTGACATCCATTGTCAATGCCAACATGCCGTCGGCCGTACGGCTGACACTCATCCCTGACATGTGGATCGAGGGCACATCGTGCGCGCCTGCCACAAAGGGTACTGTGGCCATGGCTGCCGCAAGGATTGTTTTCTTAATATTACACATATCTATTATCCGCTGTCGTTAGTTAAAATACATAAATGATGTTTATCGCGGCCTTGGTCGGGCCTACATAGTTGTGTACCCGGTTGCGGTCCAGCTTTGTCCCGCAGTGGGCACACGGATATGTGTCGAACCGCGTATATATCCAGCCAAGGGCGGCCTCGGCCTCGATGCTCCAATGCCGGGAGAGTATCCAAGTGTGGCCATACCCTATACCCAGGCCGGCTGCCCAACCCTGATAGCGTTTCTCTCCAAGTTTGGAAAAGTCGCTGCCCAGGAACTTAAGCCCGTTGTGCATATTCCCGAAGTTATATTCCCCGGCGATGGCATGCATGGCAAGGAAATGCCCTGCAAACCGCTCGCAAAACCAGTAACGCGCCTCGGGCTGGACAAACCAGTGTTTCCAGCTGTGGCCGTCGACGGTCCATCCGTTAAAGTTTCCGGACACATCGAGCGACCATCTCGGCGCCAGCCCTACTTCAACCCCCAGATTAGGGCTAAGGAGGGCATCATAGAGCAGGTTTGTCTTGACGGCCACATCCTGTGAGCGTGAGCCTTGGCAGAAAAGGACTGCCATGATTGCTGCTACAATAATCTTAAGTTTCATATTATGGGTTCTGGAAAGATTGGTTTCATTTAATGCACAATAAGGCTGGTTGCGCCGCCGGAGCCTATTCCTCCTGACGGTACTACTGAAAGGCACGACCACCGCAGTACGGCAGACGGCACGTTTTATACTGGGATCTGAGAATGTGGTCCGGCATGGATACATCCATTGCCACAAAGTGTTGATTTACAGCAAGATAAGCAAGAAATAGGGGGGGGTAAATCCCTACCCTCTCCTTTATTTATCGATAATAGCTGAATCAATTCTTGCGTCATAGTCCTAACGGAAGACAATATTAGGTAGATTAATTGGTTTACTATCCCCCATATTACAGGGGGCTATTATGGATTGGCAAAATTAATCATTTTTAGTCATTACAGCAAGCATTATTGCTGTTTTATTACAAATACCCCCCCCATTTTTAATATTCGATAACAATAGATAGGAAAATAGCCTGAAGTATCAGACATCTTCATCAATAGAATACTGCAGGAAATCGACCAGCGGCTTCAGCGGACGAAACATCCCCGCCACATGTAGCGGCCAATCGGGATCGGCAAAGGTTTCACGCTGCAGAGGCATGAATTTGCCGAAATCCTTCAAACGGAGATATTCAGCCTGGGGATGGTTTCGCGGCCAGCCCTTGGGGACGGTCTTAAGCGTTGCGCCGCACCATCCGGGATATCCCGCGGCCAGTTGCGGCTCGGAAAGCAGCTCCTCCCACTCCTCGATATTGTCGACGACCGCACGCCTCAGTTTTGCCAGCACAGCAGACTCCGGACACCACACACCTCCGTAAAGGCCCAATTCGCCAGGGCGGGAATCAAGCTGAAGATAGTATCCGGGGGCATGCGCCATACGTCCGCGCGGACTGAACGATGCCGACAGATACACCTTGTATGGGGTCTTGTCCGGGGAAAAACGGGTGTCACGGTATATCCTGTAGGCGCACTGCTTTGCAGTGAGCCCCGAAAGCCTTGTCTCCCACTCCGACATCGCATCTATAAGACGCTGTAGCTGCACGAGCCAATGGCGCATGACGGCTTCATAATCATCCTTGTGCTGCTGAAACCATTGACGGTTGTTGTTGGCGGAAAGGCTGTCCAGAAACCGGAATGCCTCTGACATGTCGCCGCCGCATATGGATAGTCCGCCACTCATGCCTGCACGCTATTTGATGTCCTCCCACTCGGCCTCCGACACCTGGCTGTCCGGGCGGAAGCTATCGGCCTGGCCGTCTGTGCGGCTCTGTGTATATTGCGCGGATGTGGATGCGACTTCCTCAAAGGCCACATATTCGCCCACATCACCGCCTATCTTTTTCTTGCGTGGCGTGGCTTTTGTCCATCCGCCCTTGCGTTGCGCCTGCTGCCGCCCGGAGGCCTGGGACGAGGCCTGCCGGAACATGTCCCGCGCCTGGCGCTTAAACTGGTTGACGCGAAGCACAACCTTCACAAGCGGCCAGACAATGAACACTATAAATAATATGAACAGTAATGTTAGCACGGTAATACAGTAAAAATATAAAATAAAGGGGATATGACGGCGCTCCTGCTAAGCCTGATGGCGGCGTGTGAGCGCCGACAGGACAAAATAGAGCACAATCACCCATGCGAGCCCGGCTATGCCATATATGGCAACGAAAGATATGGCCGCAAGGAGTATTATATAACGGCGGAAGTTGTCACGCAGTCCGAAATTCTTGAACTTAAGGGAGAACATCTCCATGCGCGACACCATCGACAGCGATACCAATATGATAAGCAGCACCACTACCCAGTCGCCCGGGTACACGCGGTATGACTGCATCCATCCGCAAAAGCCTATCCAGAATATTGCATTGGCCGGTATCGGCAGCCCGCGGAATGTAGTGGCTTGGCTGTCATCGACATTGAATATCGCCAGGCGCAACGCCCCCATAGCCGGTATCATCAGCGCGATGTAGGGCACCCACACAAGCTGCCCCTGCTGGGCCTGCATAAGGTTGAACATGAGCATGGCCGGGGCAAGTCCGAAACTGACAAGGTCGCTCAACGAATCAAGCTCCTTCCCTATCGGAGAAGGCTGATGCAGCAGCCTGGCCGCCGCACCGTCGCAGAAATCGAACACTGCGGCCGCACCTATGAACAGGTACACCCATTCATGGCCATACAGGCCGCCTACCATTTCATTGTGCCTGAACGCGAATATACATGCCAAGCACCCCGAAAGCAGGTTGAGCAGGGTGATGGTGTTGGGGATATAGCGTGTAGCTGGATTGCTCATTGGCTGTTGTCGTTATTTTTGAGGATTGAGCCGGCCTATCTGCGTAATGCCGCCTATGGTCTTGTCGCCCAGGCGGGCATCAATGGTAGTGCCGAGGGGAAGATAAATATCCACACGCGATCCGAACTTGATGAACCCCATGTGGTCCTCCACCGAGGCCTCGTCGCCAGGCTGCGCATATGTCACTATACGGCGCGCCACCGCACCGGCAATCTGCCTCACAAGCACAAGCTGTCCGGAGGGAGTGCGGATGACCACCGTCGAACGCTCGTTCTCCGTACTTGACTTGGGCAGGTAGGCCGCCATGAAACGGCCTGAATGGTGCTTGGAGTAGACCACCTCGCCATTGACAGGAAACCAGTTGGCATGCACGTTGAACACGCTCATGAATATCGAAAGCTGTATGGCGGGCGCATGGAGGTATTCATCCTCAAATGTCTCCTCAAGGGCCACCACCGTGCCGTCAGCACCGGCGATCACCGCATCGGTCTGGTCGCCAGGGAACATACGGCGCGGAGACCGGAAAAAGTTAACCACCAAAAGATAGAACACGCCGCATACCGATGTGAAGGCTATAGCCACAGGCATCGGCGTCCATATCCACAGGGGGACGTTGATAATCAACAATGCCAGCAAAAGCATTATCAATATGTTAGTTCCTTCGTGATGTATCTTGACTCTCATGGGGGATTGTTCACAATTGGTGTTCTTAATTTCCCTGCAGATGTGTGCTACTCCTGCATTATCATGCAAAGTTAATAGAAAATTCGGTAATTACAGACACCTTATATACTAAAAATAGCAAAATGCGCCAAAAATGCGTCAGAATGGAGCTTGAAGACAAATATATTCACTAAATTTGCGTCAAACTCAATGAAACGCCAGCGTAATGTACCGATGCATAAAGACAATCCGGGTGGCAGTATCACTGATATGCCTGATACTGCTCACCGACACCCTGGTCGGGCTCTTGCCGGACTGGGCCGGAATGTGGATTGAGGAGATACAGTTCATGTATCTGCTCTGCGGCGCATCGATAGGATGGCTGGCGCTATGGTTCATAGTGACACTGATATTCGGCCGCATCTACTGCTCATCAGTATGTCCGGTAGGCACATTGCAGGACATACTGGCCCGCATGTCGCGCCGCAGGGGAAAGCCCTACCGTTTCCGGCCTCCGATGAACCGGCTCAGGTACGGCATACTCATAGGATTCATCGCCTGCATGGCGGCAGGACTTACCGCAGTGGCGGCAATCCTAGGGCCTGACAGCGCATACATAAACATATCCGAGCAGGTCATAGCCCCGGCCGTAATATGGATAAAGGAGACGATAGGCCACCCCATGGCCCGCATCGTGGCGGCGTCATCACTAGGGCTGTGCATAGCCCTGGCCACTCTGGCGCTCCTGGCCGCCATGAGCTGGCGCGGAGGACGGCGGTACTGCAACACAGTGTGCCCGGTAGGGGCTGCCCTCGGGGCTGTAAGCCGGCAGTCCGTGATGCACATAGACATAAACACCGACCTCTGCACGCAATGCCGCCGATGCGTGGACGCCTGCAAGGCCGAATGCATCAACCTTGATGACCATACAGCCGACATGTCGAGGTGTGTCGTATGCTTCAATTGTGTAGAGGCATGCCGCGACAACGCCATATCCTACACATCCCGACGCCACCGCCTGTCCACGCCACTGATGCAGCCTAACAAAAGGCGTACGCCGAAAATAGCCCAGCCTACTATGCTCAAAATGGAAAAAAACAGTAAAAAATGAAACAATACCTCGATTTGCTCAGACATATAATGGACGACGGCACCGACCGCGGCGACCGTACCGGCACAGGGACGCGGAGCGTGTTCGGCCATCAGATGAGGTTCAACCTCGATGACGGATTCCCGTTGCTGACCACAAAAAAGCTCCACCTACGCTCGATAATCTACGAACTGCTATGGTTTCTGCGCGGTGACACAAATGTGCGCTACCTCCAGGAAAACGGGGTAAGGATATGGAACGAATGGGCCGACTGCAACGGCGACCTCGGCCCTGTATACGGACACCAATGGCGTTCATGGCCCGACGGAAAAGGCGGGACGATAGACCAGATATCACAGGTGGTGGAACAGATAAGGAACAACCCCGAATCACGCCGCCTCATAGTCAGCGCATGGAACGTAGCCGAAGTAGCCGACATGGCCCTGCCGCCCTGCCACCTGCTGTTCCAGTTCTACGTGACAGGAGACAGGCTGAGCCTGCAGCTGTACCAACGCAGCGCCGACACATTCCTTGGCGTACCATTCAACATCGCCTCGTATGCACTCCTGCTGATGATGGTGGCACAGGTGACTGGGCTTAAACCCGGGGAGTTCATACACACCATCGGCGACGCCCACATATACAGCAACCATTTCGACCAGGTCAGGGAGCAGCTGTCACGTGCCCCCAGGCAACTGCCGGAAATGGTCCTCAACCCTGATGTAAAGGACATTTTCGGATTCAGATATGAAGATTTCACCCTCACAGGATATGACCCTATGCCACACATAAAGGGGACAGTATCAAAATAGCAGACCAACGATGCCAGAACTGACATTAATAGTAGCCACAACCCGCGGAGGCGCCATCGGGCGTAAGGGCGGACTGATACACCACATAAGCGCCGACCTGCGCAACTTCAAGGATGTAACCATGGGGCATCCGCTCATAATGGGCAGGCGTACATTTGAATCATTCCCCAACGGGCCGCTGCCCGGACGCCGCAACATTGTGGTAAGCCGCAATCCAAGCTACCGCCCGACCCCTCCGGCCGAGGCATACCAGTCGCTGGACGAGGCCCTATCCGCCCTAGGCAGCCAGGACGAGGCTATGGTAATAGGCGGAGGCGACATCTACCGGCAGACCATAGGCATGGCCTCGCGCATGTACATAACCGAGATCGATGCGCCCGCACCGCCTGACGCCGACACGTTCTTCCCGCCTGTCGACATGTCGGAATGGAAGGTAGAAAGCACCGGAGAATGGCAAACCGACCCAAAAAGCAACGTAAATTTCCGCTTTATTTGCCTTTCTCGAATTTAAACATTAACTTTGTCCCCTGAAAACAGGAGCCCCGATAGTTCAACGGATAGAATAGAAGTTTCCTAAACTTTAGATAGGAGTTCGATTCTCCTTCGGGGTACACAATACAACACCGCCCGGATCTGCATGGAATCCGGGCGGAAATATTTTTATGGACACGGTACGCGTCCTCACTTTATCTCCTCCTCCAGGCCGTCATATTTTTGGAACAGGAAATCATTGTACGGGAAGCGGCTAAGGTGCACTTCTTTGGCCCTTGCATATATCCTCTGCTTCAGCTCATCAATATTTATGCCCTTGCGCGCCGATATGAACACACAGTCGTCGCCCAGACGCGACATCCACGTCTGTTTCAGTTCATCGAGCGATATGTTATCCCTCGTACGTGGAGTCAGGTCATCAGCGTCCTTAGGCGTATAGGTAAACGCGTCCACCTTGTTGAACACCAGTATCACCGGTTTGTCCTGGCCACCGCATATGTCGCGCAAGGTCTTGTCTACCACCTCTATCTGCTCCTCAAAATTCGGATGTGAGATATCCACCACATGCACCAGGATGTCGGCATCCCTCACCTCGTCCAGCGTCGACTTGAACGATTCCACCAGATGTGTAGGCAATTTGCGTATGAAACCAACCGTGTCGGTAAGCAGGAACGGCAGATTGTCTATTATCACCTTGCGCACAGTGGTGTCGAGCGTGGCAAACAGCTTGTTCTCCGCAAACACATCGCTCTTGCTCAACAGGTTCATCAGCGTCGACTTGCCAACGTTCGTATATCCCACCAAGGCCACGCGCGTAAGCTTGCCACGGTTCTTGCGCTGTATCGACTTCTGGCGGTCGATGCTGCGCAGCTCCTCCTTCAGGCGTGATATCTTGTCAAGGATTATACGGCGGTCGGTCTCAATCTGCGTCTCGCCAGGGCCACGCATGCCGATGCCGCCACGCTGGCGCTCCAGGTGGGTCCACATGCGCGTGAGCCGCGGCAGCAGGTACTGGTACTGGGCAAGCTCCACCTGCGTCTTGGCATTTGCGGTCTGCGCGCGCTTTGCGAATATGTCAAGGATAAGGCTTGTGCGGTCAAGTATCTTCACCTGTAGCTCACGCTCAAGGTTGGACACCTGCTTGGTGGTAAGGTCATCGTCAAATATGGCCATGCCCACATTGTTATCCTCCACATATGCCCTTATCTCCTCGAGCTTGCCTTTGCCAACAAATGTCCTGGGGTTAGGATAGTCGACACGCTGGGTGAACGTGGCCACCGTCTCAGCCCCGGCCGTATCGGCAAGGAATGCAAGCTCATCGAGGTATTCCCTTGAACGAGCCTCATTCTGCTGTGGGGTAACCAGGCCTACAAGCACAGCCCGCTCATTGGCCTCCTGGGATAATATCATCTCTTTCATTTATTCGGGCATATAGGTTTTGTCTGTATTTTATCGGCAAAAATAGCCATTCTTTATCCTTTTAACAAATTTCATGCCAAAATTCCCTGGCATACATAAAACAATATAAGCAAGGGGCACGTTTTGTTTGGAATTCAACGGTACATTAAATAACTTTGCCTAAAACTTAAAATTAACATCCCATGACAATGCTTCGGAACATACTGATGATAATATCAGCGGCAATCGGCATAATAGGATGCAGCGCCGCCGAAACCGACACCATACAGATAGCGTCACCGCATCTGGTAACCCCTATGAAGGTGATGGTAGTCTCCCCAAAACAGGAATTCTATGGCGAAAAATTCCCGTCGGTATACATACTCAACGGGCATGGCGGCAACCACACAAGCTGGATGTCAAACCAGAAACGGTTCGCTGAACTGGCCGACCATTACAAAATGATATTCATCTTCCCCGACGGGCGAAACAGCTGGTACTGGGACTCGAAGAAGATGAAGATGGAAAGTTTCTTCATCAACGATCTCGTACCATACATAGACAGCAACTACCCTACCGACCCTCGCCCACAGATGAGGGCCGTGACCGGGCTGAGCATGGGCGGACATGGGGCACTGTGGCTTGCCATAAGGCATCCAGACATATGGGGCAACGCCGGCTCGATCAGCGGAGGCCTGGACATCAGGCCGTTCCCGGACAACTGGAACATGAAACAGCTATTGGGGGAAAAGAATGCCAATCCCAAAGTGTGGGAAGAGCATACTGTAATGAACCTGGTGCCGCAGATAAAGCCCGGACAGACCAACATAATCATCGACTGCGGTACAGACGATGTGTTCACCGGAGTAAACGAAGAATTCCACCGCGCGCTTCTGGAAAAAGGCATACCCCACGACTATACATCACGCCCGGGGGCACACAACTGGGACTACTGGTGCAACTCCATCCTGTACCACCTGCTGTTCTTCAACGAACATTTCCCCCGCTGACAAGCCCGCACTTATGCTTTTTTAACAGATTAACAGGCAGTAAATTGTTAATTTTGTACCCTAAATCATTTCACCATGGCCAATAACGAAAAGCAGCATGCAGACAGCGTGGTAATTATACCGATGTACAACGAAAAGGAGAACGCGGCGGCAATAATAGACGCCGTCATGGCGCTCCCAACCGCATTCGACATCCTGGTTATTGATGACAACTCGCCCGACGGCACTGCCTCCATCGTGAAAGGGCAACAGGAAAAATACCCTTCGCGCATACACATGATCGAGCGCAAGGGAAAGCTGGGACTCGGCACTGCATACATCACAGGGTTCAAATGGGCACTCGACAACGGATATGAATACATCTGTGAGATGGACGCCGATTTCTCCCACAACCCCACCGACCTCATAAAGCTCAGGGACGCCTGCGCCTCCGGACACTCCGACATGTCAATCGGCTCAAGGTATGTAACCGGTGTGAACGTGGTCAACTGGCCTATGGGGAGAGTGTTGATGTCATACTACGCATCGGCATACGTAAGGATAGTCACAGGCATGCCCGTACGCGATACGACAGCCGGATTCGTATGCTACCGCAGACGAGTGCTGCAGGCGCTTCCCCTTGACTCAATCCGGTTCAAAGGCTATGCATTCCAGATAGAAATGAAGTTCTCGGCATATAAATATGGGTTCAAGATCACCGAAGTGCCGATAATATTCGTCAACCGCATATTGGGGACAAGCAAAATGAACACCGGGATATTCGGAGAAGCCGTATTCGGGGTCATAAGGCTTAAATGGGACAGCATGTTCAAAAAATATCCGGACTACGGACAAAAATAAGGCCATGGGAAAGAACGCACACGACACAATAATACACAACGCACTGATAGTAAACGAAGACCGCACATTCCGCGGATACGTATGCATAAAAGGCGAATTCATATCTGAAGTGAACAGAGGCGACATGCCCGACGGATACACCGCATCTGCGGCCCGTGTCATCGATGCTGGCGGAAAGATGCTCCTACCGGGTGCAATCGACGACCACGTCCATTTCCGTGATCCCGGACTGACTGAAAAAGGCGACATGGCCACCGAAAGCCGTGCCGCCGTCGCCGGCGGGGTAACCTCTTTCATGGACATGCCCAATACAAAGCCGCAGACTGTCACAAATAAAGACTGGGAAGCGAAAATGGACCGCGCCGCACAGGCTAGCGTGGCCAACTACGCGTTCTGGATAGGCGCTACCGACTCCAACTTCGGATGCCTGGAATCAATGGACTACACGCAAGTCCCGGGTATAAAGATATTTGTCGGCTCTTCCACCGGCAATATGACTATGCACGACCAGTCGGCACTAAAACGCATATTCTCCGGAATCCCGGACATTATAAAGGCCGTACACGCCGAAGACGATTCAATAATACGTGAAAATGCCCGGAAGGAACGTGAATCCACCCAGGGAGACATCCCTATCGGCAGACATCCGCATATACGCTCAAGGGAAGCCTGCGTAAAGGCGACTGAGGCATGCATAGCGCTGGCCGGTGAGGCCACATCCCGGCTGCAAGTGATGCACGTCTCCACAGAAGACGAGCTCAAGCTACTTACACCAGGTGATGAAAAGGCAGTCACAGCCGAGACATGCGTGCAGTACCTATGGTGGGACTCCGATGACTATGCCCGGCTTGGGTCAAAGATAAAATGCAATCCGGCCATAAAGGACAGCAACGACCGCGAAGCCCTACGCGAGGCCGTGCGTAAAGGCCTTATCGACATAATCGCCACCGACCACGCGCCGCATCTCCCTGCCGACAAGCAAGGCGATGCCCTGACGGCGGCATCCGGCATACCGCTGATACAATTCTCACTCCCCATGATGCTGCAATTGGCCGAAAACGGCATATTCGATGTTCCGCTTGTCGTGGAAAAAATGTGCCATGCCCCTGCCCGCATATTCGGCATTGACCGCCGCGGATTCCTACGCCCCGGATACTATGCCGACCTGGTCATAGCCGGACGCTGCAACGATGACCACGCCACCGTACTCAAGGAAGAGATCCTGAGCAAATGCGGATGGTCGCCGCTCGAAGGGGAAAAGCTCAACTGGCGGATATCATCTACATGGGTCAACGGAAAGGAAGTATGGGACGGCTGCCGGATAACGGCCACGTGTCCCGGACGTCCGCTTGCTTTCAAGGGCTAGCCCTCCCCCACCAACGATGATGACGGATTGATGAAATACAACCGGCGGCGCGCACGGCTCACTGCCGTATACAGCCAACGGTAAAACTCCATGCCCATTGCTTCTTCCGGGATATATCCCATATCCACAAACACGTTAGACCATTGGCCGCCCTGCGCCTTGTGGCATGTCACAGCATATGCATATTTCATCTGCAATGCATTGAAATACGGGTCTGTACGCAATGA